>CAZADU010000525.1:0-2943 GCA_964483945.1 uncultured bacterium | reverse complement strand
TGCTGGCCAAGGCCTCGCTCTACGGCACGCCGGGGCCGTGGGCGGGCCGGCACTGGTGGGAGTGGGTGGTACCGATGCCGCTTCGCGCCGATGCCGCGTCGTCCGAAGGGGCTAATCTGCGATTGCTGAGCGCGCTGCTGTTCGCAGGGCTCATCGGCGGCGTGCTGCCGCTGTGGCGCGCTCGTCGCAGCGCGCTCGCAGGCGCGGCCGCAGCGCTCGTGGCGGTGTGGCTCGGCTACGCCGTGCTCGGCGTGGCGTACTTCTACTGGTACCTCGCACTACCACTCGCAGGGGCCGCGCTGGTCGCGGCGGTGGGCCTGGGGCACGTCTCGCGCGGACCGGTCATCCCCGCGGCGACCATCCTGTGCGCGACCGGTCTGTGGCTGATCGCGCCCAACCTCTACGTGGGGCGCGCCGGCATCGAGTCGCAAGTGTTCCTCACCATGAGCGGGCTGATCGAGAAGCAGTCCCGACCCGGCGAATCCATCCTGCTGGAACCCATCGGCATGATCGGCTGGCGCAATCGCTCGCTGCGCGTCTTGGACGAGATCGGGCTGGTCTCACCGGCCATCGCCAAGCGGCGCCGCCAAGGGCCGGGCTGGTACGCCGACGTGGTGACGTCGGAGCGCCCCGACTGGTTGCTGTCGCGCCGTGGTGTGCTCGTGAAGAACGTGCCGTTTGCTGGCGCCGGGCTGCCGTTTCGCTCGCTCGAGGAGCGCGATCGCGTGCTCACGGACTACCGCGTGGCCGCGGCACAGGACACGCTCATCGGCGATCAGGCGTGGGTGATCTACCGGCGCGCGGGCACACCGTAGCCGAGGGCCCGGCACGGGCCGCGAGCCTTTGCTGCGGGCGTTTTTGTGTCGAACCGCCGCGTATGCTGGCGCGGCACTCGCCAGTCGGGCAGCATGGCAGCCGTTGCGACTCCCACGGAGGGTCTCCAATGCGCCCGCTTCGCCTCGCCTTATGCGTGTCCATGATGCTCGCCAGCCTCGTTCCGGCCAAGGCCAGTACTGCCGAGCCCACGCTGGAGCAGATCGTCTCGCTCCGTCGCGCCAGCGCCCCTGCGGCCTCGCCCGACGGTCGCTTCGTGGCGTACGCCGTGCGCGACACGGACTGGGTTCACAACGCGTTCGTCACACAGGTCTGGCTTGCCGACGCCCAAGACGGCACGTCTCGCCAGCTCACGTTTGGCGAGAAGTCCAGCACGTCGCCGGCGTGGTCGCCCGATGGCCGCTGGCTCGCCTTCCTCTCGGAGCGCGGCGAGAAGCGCCAAGTGTGGCGGCTCGACATGCGCGGGGGCGAGGCCGAGAAGCTCACGGCGAACGAGGAGGGGGTGACCGCGTTCGCCTGGTCGCCCGATGGCGCAGCGCTCGCGTACTCAGCTGCGGACGCGAAGAGCGACGAGCGCAAGGCGCGCGACAAGCGGCTGGGCGACCTCGAGCGAGACGGTGACTTGGGCAGTGCGAACCTGTGGCTGCAGCCGCTGAGCGGTGCACGGGCCAAGCGCCTGACGAGCGGTACCCGCTCGGTGGGCAGCTTCAGCTGGTCGCCGGACGGCAAGCGTATCGCGCTGGACCACCAGTCCCATGACGCGCTCGCCGCGGACAGCACCAAGGACATCTCGGTGCTGGACGTGGACAGCGGTCGGCTCACGCCACTCGTGACGTGGAACGGCCCCGACGCGCGCCCGGTCTGGTCCCCCGACGGCACCACGATCGCGTTCGAGACCAGCGGCGAGCAGCCGGGTTGGTACTACGCCAACGGCTGGATCGCGACCGTGCCCGCCGCGGGCGGCACGCCCACTGTGCTCACGCGCGACTTCGATGAGGACGCCGGGCTGCTCGCCTGGACGCGCGACGGCATCTTCATGGCCGCGGACCGGCGCACGGGCTCGTACCTGTTCCGGCTGGACCCCGCCACACGCGCCACCACGCGCGTAGCACCCGACGAAGGCTGGGCCGGGAGCGGCTGGAATCTCACCGCCAATGGCGAGTGGCTCGCCTATGTCGCGGGCGACGCCGCGCACTACCCCGAAGTATTCATGGGCCGCTTGGGCGAGTCCTCGCGCGCGGTCACGAAGCTCGGCGAACAACTGGCCGGCTGGTCCCTCGGCACGGCCGAGGTCGTGGAGTGGACGAGCCGTGACGGTGCACGCATCGAAGGCGTGCTGCGCAAGCCCGCGGGCTGGAAGCCGGGCGGGACGCGGCGGCCGCTGCTGGTGCTGATCCACGGCGGGCCCACCAGCACGTCGCGGCCGACCCGGTTCGCCTCCACCTACGTCTACCCGGTCGAGCACTGGCTGGCCAAGGGCGCGCTCGTGCTGGAGCCCAACTACCGCGGCAGTGCCGGCTACGGCGCGGCGTTTCGCGCGTTGAACGTGCGCAACCTCGGCGTCGGCGACGCATGGGACGTGGTCTCGGGTATCGAGTCGCTGGTGCGCCAGGGGCTCGCGGACTCCACGCGAGTCGGTGCCATGGGCTGGAGCCAGGGTGGCTACATCTCGGCATTCCTCGCCACGCACGAGTCGCGCCGGTTCCGTGCGATCTCGGTGGGCGCCGGCATCTCGGACTGGATGACCTACTACGTCAACACCGACATCACACCGTTCACAAGGCAATACCTCAAGTCCACGCCGTGGGACGACCCCGAGGTGTACGCGCGCACGTCGCCGATCAGCAACGTGCGCGCCGGCGCGGGCTGCCCGGTGCTCATCCAGCACGGCAGCGCAGACGCCCGTGTGCCCGCACCCAACGCGCGCCAGTTGTACCGAGCCCTGGTGGATGTGGGGGTGGAAGCGAGGCTCACGATGTTCCCGGGCTTTGGCCACGGGCTCAACAAGCCCAAAGCGGTCCTGGCCGCGCTGGAGGAGAACCGCGACTGGTTCGACGCTCGGCTGTTCACGTCGACGGCGGGGCGTCGCAAGAGCTCCAAAGGCCGGTA
>CAZADU010000524.1:0-1939 GCA_964483945.1 uncultured bacterium | reverse complement strand
CCGAGTAGAAATCCACGTTCGGGTACAACTTGTGGCTGATGAAGTACTCGTCGCGCAGCGCGATCTCCTCCAGCTTCATCGCGATCTCGAGCTGCCGGCTCCTGCCCCCCAGACGGTTCAGCACTTCCGTACAGGCCTGCTTCAGCACCGCGGCGCGCGGGTCGTAGTTCTTGTACACGCGATGCCCGAAGCCCATGAGGCGGCTGTTGTCCTTCTTGTCCTTGGCCCGGTCCACGAACTTCTGCACGTCACCGCCCTCGGCCTCGATCTGCTCCAACATCTCGATCACCTGCTGGTTGGCCCCTCCGTGCAGCGGGCCCCACAGCGCGCTGATGCCGGCCGACACACTGGCGAACAGGTTGGCCTGTGAGCTGCCCACCATGCGCACCGTGCTGGTAGAACAGTTCTGCTCGTGGTCGGCGTGCAGGATGAGCAACAGGTCGAGCGTTCGCGCGAGCAGCGGATCCGGCACATAGTCCTCGGCCGGCGTGGCGAACATCAGGTGCAGGAAGTTCGACGAGTAGTCGAACCGGTTGTTCGGGTACATGAACGGCTGCCCGATGGAGTGCTTGTAGGAGTAAGCGGCGATGGTCGGCATCTTCGCGATCAAGCGCACCGCCGTGTCCTTGAGCATACGGTCGTCCAGGCTCGGCTCCTGGTAGAACGTCGCCAGTGCCGCAACCGCCGCGGCGCACACGGGCATCGGGTGCGCGTCCTTGGGCAGGGCATCGAAGAAGCGGCGGAAGTTCTCATTCAGCAACGTGTGACGGCTGACCTCATGGCTGAAGCCCGCCAGCTCCACGCCTGTGGGGAGCTCTCCGTGTAGCAGCAACCAGGAGACCTCGAGGAAGTTGCTCCGCTCCGCCAGTTCGGCGATGTCATAGCCGCGGTAGCGCAGGATGCCTTTCTCGCCGTCGATGAACGTGATCGCACTGCGGCACGCACCCGTGTTCCCGTAACCGGGGTCCATGGTGATGAGCCCGGTTTGCGCGCGCAGCTTTTCGATGTCGATGGCCGTCTCGCCCTCGGTCCCGCGGATGAGCGGCAGCGTCACGGCCTTGCCGTCGTAGCTCAACGTGGCGCCCGCCTGGACGGGGGGCACGGTCTGACTCGTCATGGAGAACCTCCCGGGGGCGGGCGGACCGCCCCCCATGGGATCATGCACGGGACGTCCCGCGCTTCGGATGATGTGGTGGTCGTTCGGTCGCATGGGCGGCAAGAGACTTACCGCCTGCGGGCCGCCCCAGAGTACTCGCATAGCGCCCGCTGAAGAAACGCGCTGGAGCCTCGTGGCGGAGCCCCGGCGATCGGGAATAGAATGCCCGTTCGTGCCCAGCCTGCCCCCGTCCTGCCGATCAGGAGCGTCCTCGTGACCGAGACTGAGATGGTCGAGCAACTCGCGGCGCACCGTACGCTCGGATCCGTTCCGCGCGAACAGCTCGAGTGGCTGGCATCGCGGGCCTCGTATCATCGCTTCGAGGTGGGTGACGTGATCTCGCCGCTCGGTGTGCCGCTCAAGGCGCTCTATGTCGTCCTCTCCGGCCGGGCGGTCATCCGGGTGGACCGCGGGGCGGGCCCGCGCAAGGTGATGGAGTGGCATGGGGGCGATGTGTCGGGGATCCTGCCCTACTCGCGACTCGGGGTCCCGCCGGGCCAGGTGACCGTCGAAGAGCCTACCGAGCTCCTGATGGTGAATCGCGAACACTTCCCCGAGTTAATCCAGCGCTGTCACGAGCTCACGGCCACCTTCGTCCACGTCATGCTCGATCGTGCACGCCGGTTCACCAAGAGCGATTTACACGACGAGAAGATGGTCTCGCTGGGGCGGCTCGCGGCCGGACTCGCACACGAACTGAACAACCCGGCTTCGGCGCTCGCGCGGAGCGTCAAGGAACTCTCGGCCCGGATGTTCGAGATGGAAGCCTCGGCACTGGCCCTG
>CAZADU010000523.1:0-1631 GCA_964483945.1 uncultured bacterium | reverse complement strand
ACGTCGTCGGGCAAGCCAATGCGGCAAAGAGGGTGCGCAACTCGAGCGCCCCTTCGGACAGTGTCACCTCGTGCGTGTGTCCCCCGACGAGCTGGATACGCAGCCGAATGTCACGCGACTCGCTCATGGTGCAAAGTTTGGTCTGGAGGGAGCTGCCCAGCGCGACAACAGGCGGGCAGCCTGCTCCAACAAAGGTGGGCCTCCTACAAGAATGGCACGAGAATGTCTACACCCGCGGATTATTGCAGATGACTTCATCGCCTCTGCCCCCGTTTTGTGCGAGTCGCCGGGCAAGGCACGCGTCGCCCGATTCACTGAATACGCCTCCAGCATCGAACGCATCTTCAGTACTTCCTCCCGTGTTGCAGCCGGGCGCGCGGCAAGCGGACCGGGCCCAGCCGTCGCGGCATTGCCGATATCCTGCGGCAGCGCGAGCCGTCGGCGCACGGCGGGCAGCGCGATGAACTCTTTCCAGAATGCCCGCGAGTAACGTTGCGCGCTCTCGGGTTCGAGGTGGGAAGCATCGGAGGTCAAAATCCCATCGAAGTTCGGCACCACGGACGGCACGCCAAGCTCGCTGGCGAGATAGGGAAGGTAACGAGAGCGCGTGTCGCTGTACGGCACGATGCTCAGAATGAGCTGGGCGCCGCGCCCATCGAGCTCCTTCTCGACCTCCCGCGCGAGCGGAAGCAGGTGTTCGTACCCTCCCCGATCCTCTTTGGGAAAGCCGATTGGGTACTTACCCGAAGGTTGCAGGAGCGGACGCCACCAACCGGTAGCGGCGGAACGATACACCACCCAGCCCGAAATGAGCTTCTGGTCGAAGAAATCGATTCTCGGCAGGTGCGAATGCACCATCACCTGGGCGGACCATGCGGCCCGCGCTTCGATCCAATCCTTCCATGCGTCCCAGCGCGTCTGTGCCATGGTGCGCGCCGCCGGCCCCGACACGCCATCCGTCCAGATGTGTTCGCCGCCGACGGCCACCACGACCTTCGGGCGCAAATCGTTCTTGCGGATCACCTTGAGCATGAATCGCATCCGCTCCGCGTGCCCGCATGCCAGCGAGAAGACGCGCAGGCCGAGCTTTGCCGCTTCCGCTACGATGACGTCCTCACGCAATCCCATCTGCATCCGCGAATCGCCGACAAAGAGAATGTCGGCCTGTCGCGCATGAGCGATCGAATCACCAAGGTCATGATACAAGACCATCTGACTCAGTTCGTCCGCAACCGACAAGATGAAGAACGAGTCGTCGCGAGGACATTCGATCGCCGGTATCGTGAGCAGGTGTGGATAAGGTTGGGAGCGCAACGGCAGCCGCGGCACGACCACGACTGCCGTCGCAAACGAAAGCACGACGGTGGCGCCGAGTCCGGCTACTTTCAAGAGGCGAAGTGTCCTCATAGCATCAGAACTGGAAGTAAATGAATTGGCGCGTCGTCGTGTAGAGAGTCAGGATCGCAGCCAGCATACCTCCGGCGTACACAGCCTTCTCGAAAGCCGATGGGCACCGAACGCCATAGCGCTCCGATAGCCATGCGCGGCCGTGCAGTGCGACGATCGGCAGAAGAAACCACCATCCCACCAGGACAAGATCGTTACTTCCGGGTGCCGCCAGCAGGCGCGTC
>CAZADU010000522.1:0-2224 GCA_964483945.1 uncultured bacterium | reverse complement strand
AGACCACCTCGGGCCGGCCGTCACGGTCGAGGTCGGCGGCCAGTGGCAGCGGGCCGCCGGGCGGGAAGTTCGCGGCCACGGGCCAGCCCTGAGGCTGCCACGTGCGCTGCACGCGCACGGTCATGGTGTCGCTGGCGTCGTCCAGGAACTCGACGCGCAGGTGCGGTCGCGTGCCCTGATGCGGGATGAGGCTGGGGATACTGGTGTCGGACAACTCGCGTTGCACCCACGCCTGGTAGGGGTCGAGCGGACCGCCCAGCACGTAGGGCGAGCCGAAGTCGCCGAGGTCGTCCAGCCCATCAGCCTCGTAGATCTCGAGGCCGCGGCGGTTGTAGTTCGAATTGAACCCGTAGTCGGGATTGATGCGCAGCGAGGTGAAGAACGGGATCACACTCTCGTCCACGTGCCAGGCGAGGATGCCGCCCCCGGGCAGCAACGCGTCGTACTCGAGGCTGTCGGGCTCGCGCGGCCCCAGAATCACGCCGGTGACGGGGTCCTGAAGCAGCCGCACCGCGGCGGCGGGTGCGAGGTAGCGGTTCTCGAGGATCACGTACTCGTCGCTCGACTGGTCCAGTTTCACGAAGTCGTTCGTGCGCTGGCTGCCGCGCAGCGTGAACATCGCGGTGTCGGCAGCCCCCGGCGTACGAAACTGCAGCAGTCCCTCATCGAGGATGAAGTTGCGCTGGAACGGGTCGATGCTCGGCGGCAGCAGGCCCACGGCGAAGATCACGGTGTCGGGCCGTTGCACCAGCGAGCCCAGCAGGTTGCCGCTGTCCATCAGCGACCAGAAACCCACCACGGGCAGGGCGGTGTTGATGTCGTAGATGTCGCCGAAGCCGAACAGGTTGTGCCCGTTCTCGTGTGCGATCACGCCATTCAAGGCGCCGTAAGCATCGTCCTGGTTGATGGTCTCGGGAATGAAGCAGACGCGGTCGATGGGTCGGTCGCGATTGCTCGAGTCCGGGAAGATCACACGGTCGGTGTCGTCCACGAACATGGTGAACGAAGGGATGTCCAGCTTGGAGTCCTGCCGGATGTCGCTCTGCAGATCGCCGCCGGCGTGCACGATCATGAACCGATCGTAGCGATTCCACGGCACGCGGTCGCCCTTGGCGATGGACTGTGAGTCGGCGGCGAAGAAACACAGACGCATCATGTCCACGGCGGCTTCGAAGATCGCGCTGCCGAATGTCCACGGCCCCAAGTCCGCCATGTCGCTCAGGTGATAGGCCGAGTCCTGCTCGGACGGCCACACGTCGATCTCGACCACGACGCGCCCGTAGGACTGCGCGTGGAAGTAGCGCGTGAGGGCCTCGGCGTGCGAGCGGTAGAACGCGCGGTCGTGCGGCGGACGATCCACCGGATTGGCGAACGTGTCCGCACCCGCCATGTTGAAGCGCCCGGTGCCTGTGGACGCGCTGCCGCCGCGGTCCGCAAGGAAATCGATGCGCAGGAACGCCATGCGCACCGTGTCGATCTCGGACGGCAGCGGCGCGTCGAACGCCGGCGAAGCCTGAGGCTTCGCATCGCCGGACTTGGCAGGCGGCTGCCAGCCGCTGCGGCGCGACGAGGACAGCGACGGCCCGGCCTTGAATGCCGCGCGATGCAACTCCTCCTCGAAACGCAGGAACGCCCGCCGGCGGTCGAACCGCGATTGGAGCGCGGACTGCTGCGCGGGTGTCATGGCCGCGGGCCCCGGGGCCAGACCCTGGCGGGCGCGTAGCTGAACCACCTCGGCGGGTGCTACCGGACGCACCTCGAGCGAACGCGCGTCGGCCGCACGGGCAGAGGGTGCCGATGCGGCCGAGAGCGCGGTGATGACGGTAAGTGTCGCGACGAACCGGAAGTGGCTCACGCGTGCGTCAGAAGCGGTAGCCCAGCGTGACTTTGGTGACATTCGGGAGACCGGAGTCCTTCGCCTGGGGGATACTTCCGAAGTCGAGTGCCAGCCCCTTCCAGCCGAGACCCAAGCCGTAGGTCAGACCCTCGAGCTGGCCGAGCGGGTCATAGTAATACCCCACGCGGCCGGCGATCTGGTCGGTGTACTTGAGTTCAAGCCCGCCATGCAACTGCCAGAACTCGTCGGTGACCAGGGACTGGTCGAAGTCGCCAGCGAGAAGGACCTTGACGCCTTCCTTCTCGTAGGCGTCCCAGGCGAAGCCGGCCTTGACGTTGCGCGACAGCGGACTGGTCTCGTCTTCGTTGATGAACGTGACGCTGGGGC
>CAZADU010000521.1:0-4596 GCA_964483945.1 uncultured bacterium | reverse complement strand
ACCCGGACCCACCGTGCGAAGCTGGTTCCACGTGGCGGTCTGGAACTCCGTGCCCACGATGCGCAATGGCTGTTCATCGAGCGCGGCCAGCTCGCCCGCGAAGTAGCGGCGCAGGCGTGTCGCCGCACCGGCGGCGTCCTCCGTGTGTCGCGTCGTGAACGCACCCAGGTGCCGCGCGATGAATCTCGCCAGCGGTGAGCCGGGCTCGTGCGTGCCATCGAGCGACAGCGCCACGAGTCCGTCACTCGTGCCCCACAGGGCGAGCGGACCCACCGGCGTCGTCGTGAGCGTGAGGTCGAGGATCATCCGGATTCCTTTCGTCGGGCGGAGGTTGCCACTCGGCGGTGTGCCTGGGTACGTGTGACACGGGGGGTGCGCGATGCGGCCGCACGGACGGGCCGCGCTCGCGGGCGAGCGGTCGCGGCGGACTGCATCGCGGGTTTGGGCTCCGTCCACAGCGCAATCACCGCGTATGCTCGCCACGGCCGCCAGCGCTCGGCGCGTTCGCGCACTTGGCGTTCGCTCGGTAGCTTGGCACCTCGCGCGAGGGCCTGCCGCACACCGAGGTCGCCGGCGGGGAACGCGTCGGGTTCGCTGAGCGCTCGCATGGCGAGGTATTGCGCGGTCCAATCGCCGATGCCCGGCAACTGCGTGAGCCGCGCCACGGCGGCGTCCAGCCCCGTAAACGCGCCCAGGTCGAGTTCACCGCTCGCGACCGCCGCGGCGAACCCGCGCAGTGCCGCCGCGCGGGCGCGCGTGAGTCCCAACCGCTCGAGCGCCGTCGCCGCCACTGCGGCCGGTGTGGGGAACACGTGCGTGAGCGCGCCGTCGGGCACCGTCAGCGGTTCGCCGGCAGCAGCGGCGAGGCGTCCAGCGAGAGTGCGCGCCGCGGCCACACTCACCTGTTGGCCCAACAGCGCGCGCACGCCGGCCTCGAACGCGTCGAACGCGCCCGGCACGCGCACGCTGCGGCCCAGCAGCGCGCGCGCCAGGCGCGGATCGCGCCGCAGATGCTCGGCGATCGCCTCGGTGTCGGCGTCGAGGTCGAACAACCGCGGGACGCGAGACATCACGCGCGGCAGTGCCGATGCGGCACGCGGCGGCAGCCGCAGGCACACGCAGCCGTCGCGCGGCTCCAACTCGAGCACCGCTGGAGCCCCATCCAGCGCGAACGTGCGGCGGTAGCGCCCGTCACGCACGTCCTCCACGCCGGGGATCGCGCGCGCGGCGAAGAACGCGAGCAGCGGCGCGGCATCCAACGGCGCGCGTGCTGGCAGTCGCAGTTCGATCGCACCGTCGCGTGGCCCGGCCGGGCGCCGGCGTAGCGAAGCGGGCGCGCGGCCGAACGTCTGCGCAAGCCCGGCTCGCATGCGGCGCGCGCTGCCGTAGCCCGCGGCGGCAGCCACGTCCTCCATGGGCATCGCCGTCTCCTCGATGAGCCGCCTCGCCAGGTGCGCGCGGCGCGTGCGCGCCACGTCCAGCGGTGCCGCACCAACGTGGCGATCGAACAGCTCGCGCAGCCAGCGGGACGTCACACCGAGTCTCGAAGCGAGTGTCTCGAGTGAGCCGTCCGAGAGCGCTCCCTCGTCCATCAGGCGCAACGCGCGTGTGACCGTCGCGGCGGTGCCGCTCGCGGTCGGCGCTCCGGGTGCGCGATCGGGCCGACAGCGAAGGCAGGCACGAAACCCCGCCGCCTCGGCTGCTGCGGGAGAAGCGTAGAAGCGGACATTGCGACGCGCGGGCAGCCGCGCGGGGCAGCCGGGCCGGCAATAGATGTGCGTCGAGGTCACGCCCATCACGAAGCGGCCGACGAAACGCGCGTCGCGCGTGCTCCAGGCACGCCAGCAGATCTCGGGATCCAGTGTCATGGGACTAGAGATACCATGGCCACCGCTGGTGCAGCGGACGATTTCGGAACTGTCTTGCTGAGGGCCTGGGCGCCTGGGAGGAGTCTCAGCCCCGGGGCCGGAACCGCACCAGTACGAGCACGGGTGTTCGCGCGAGAACGTCCGGCTCGCCACCGACCGCCGCGATGGCCTCGCGAGCGGCGGCCTCTCGTGCCGGGCGCCATGCGGCGTAGACGTAGCCGTCGCTCGCGATCGCGAGCCGCGCGCCGGGCCCGGCCTGCGGCAGCCGCAGGAAGTTCCGCTGCAGCGATCGGCGTAGCGACGGCGGCGGGGGTTCCCAGACCACGAGCGGGGCCTCCGGCGGCGACACCTCGAGCATGCGCTCGACGACGCCACGCGCGTTCAGCCACGGCTCGAGCGCCGGCAGCACACGCGTGTGCAGCACCGGCGCACCCAGTGCCGCCGGAAGCGCGAACAGGCCAACGGCAAGGCGCCTCGCACCTCGCAGGTCCGCGAGCAACGGTGCCCAGCTCCCGAGCAGCACGGCGATGGACAACAGCCGCAGGCTCTCCGTGGCGTCCGGCAGCCGCACCGACAACAGCATGCCTGCTCCGGCGAACAGGCTCCCGATGAGCGCGAGCCAGCGCGCCGCGTGCGTGAGTGCGCGGCCGTCGGCAGGGCCGTCCAGCACGCGGTCCGCGAAGCGGCCAACGAGTAGCGCGACCGCCGGCAGCACCGGCAGCGCCGACGTGAGCGGTGGGCCGGGATACAGCGCGATCGCTGCGGCCGCCGCGAGGGCGAGTGTCAATAGCAGGTGCTCGACGTGTTCGGGGTCGAGCTTCTCGGGCACCGCCGCACGAGCGGTACGGCGCAGGCGCACTGCAGCGTCCGCGAGTGCGGTCGCGAACAACGGAGTCCACGGAAAGCTGGCGACGACAGCGAATGACAGCGCCAGAGGCGGTGCGGCGTACCATGCCCCGCGCGTGCCGGAGGCATAAGGGAACCAGGCGACGTGCTGCAGGAACTCCGAGCCGTGAATCGCGCCCTCGATCGCGTACCACGGCACGCTCGCCCCGAGCATCAGCAGCACGCCGCCGACCGGGTCGAGCCGCCGCCAGCCGCCGGGATGGCGTGCGAGCGCGAAGTAGACCGCGAAGCCAGCCAGCGGCCAGATTGCGGGCAGCGGACCGCCGACGGCAGCCGTCGCACCAAACGCGAGCCAGCCCATGGCCGCAGACAGGCCGGCCTGCCGGGCGCGTCCGGTCAGCACGTCGAGCCACGCCGCGATGCCGAGCCATGCCAGCAGCGTGGCATACACCTGCGCGCCGTCGGCGCGTGCGGCGATCGGCAGCCCTGCCATGCTCGCGAGCGCGCAACCCGCGAGCCAGCCGGTGCGCGCGCCGAAGATGCGCGCGCCCGCACTCGCCACCGCGAACGCGAGTGCGGCCGCGAGCAGCGCGCGCAGCGCCCGCGACAGGGCCAGCTCGCCGCGCTCGGTCGTGGCCAGCGCCGGCCAGCGGCGCGCAGCCTGATGCACGATCACGTCCGTGGCATAGCCTGGCAGCGGTTTCTCGAAGAACGGTTCGCGCCCGTACAGCGTCGTGAGCCATTCGCGATGGAACGTGGACTCATGCGCGGTCAGCAGGTCGCGAGCCTCGCGTTCATCGAGCGCGTCCACGGCCGCGAGCCCGGGGAACAGCGTCAGCGCGAGCAACACGAGCAGCGCGAACGGCAGATAGTGCGTGAGGCGGGCGGGCCTCGAGTCAGCGGCGTTCACGTGCGGGGGCACTGGGATGCGGTGGGCGCGGGTCTGGCCATCGTGCGCCGAGCATAGAGGACGCGTCGCCCTTCGGCACGGCCACGGGCAGGAAGCCAGTGCGGTTGACGCTGCGCGGGCCCGCTTGCACGCTGCGCGCTCACCGCAGCGCGGTTCCCAAAAGGAGGCACGAGGTGTCGCACCCGAACGAATTCCGCCGTGCGGGCAGGAGCGCGGCGATGCTGTCGCTGCTGGTACTGCTCGCGGGCTGTGCGCGGCAACCTGCGCCGGCGCCGGGGGTGCTCGAACCCGGCCCGGTGATCGACGACTCGTTCTGGGTGCACTGGGGCGACGGTCGCGGCGAACTCGCGGCGTACGACCTGGTCACACCGCGCTACGGCGTGCCGCGTCGCGGCACGGCGGTGACGATTTTCGTCACCGAGACGTTTTCCAACAAAGCTCGCGTCAAGGCGGACGCCGGCCGGCACCCCCGGAGCGACGAGTTTCCGGTGATGAAGCTGAACCTCATCGAGGACTTCGCCACCGGCATCTACGACTACAACCTGCTCACGAGCGCATTTGTCGCGCTCGTGCCCGTGAACGGCCGCGGCGCGGGCTCGCCGACGAAGATCTCGTTCAGCGCGCAGGAGTGGTGCGGGCACATCTACGCGCAACTGCTGTTCGACCACCGCTACGCGCGCTACGCCGCGCACAGCTACTTCGACGGCGAAGCCGACAGCAGCGCCTCATTCATGATGCCCGGCAACGTACAGTCCGAGGACGCGCTGCTGGTGTGGGCGCGCGGGCTCGCCGCACCGGTCGTCGCGCCTGGCGATTCGGCCGAGCGTCCGGTGACTGGCTCGCTGCGAATCGCACGCCTCACGCACCAGCGCGTCGTCACCGCGCCGGCGCGGTTCCGCCGCGCGGCCGCGACCGAGCGCGTCACGGTGCCCGCCGGCACGTTCGACGCGGAGGTGGCCTCGGTGACGCTCG
>CAZADU010000520.1:0-4143 GCA_964483945.1 uncultured bacterium | reverse complement strand
ACCCGCGCACCGAAGGCAGGGGAGCGCTGAGCGGCTTGGCGGACAGCGCGCGGATTCCGGTTCGGAGCACCGAGGACGTGTGGACGTTCACGCAGCGGAACGTGCCGCTGTGGGACATCCTCGAGTTCTTCCCGCCCGACGCGATCGGCCCGCGCGGTCCGGCGGACGCGCCGCGGCCCTACGAGGTGAAGCCGATCACGATCGAGACCGACCTCGAGTGGTCGTTCGAGACCGACATCCAATACGGCGCGTGGGTATTCCGGCCACGCTCGCCCAATAAGCCCGGCCTCATGAAGTGGTGCCGAGAACGCGGGCTCGAGCCGGGCGACGCGCTGGTGTTCGAGCGCGCCGGGGAGCGGAGGTTCAAGCTGCGGCTCGAGAGAGCGATGGCGTAGTCGGCCACGCCGAGCATGATGCCCGCCACGACCGTTCGCGGCGCGCGGCACTCTCGTTCACTCGGTGCCGTGCCCCGCCGGCTACGCCGGCAACAGCGCCAGCACCTCGTCGTGATCGGGGAAGCGGCCGGACTGTTTCTTCGAGTAGACCAGCTTGCCGTCCACGGTCACCTCGAACTCACCGCCCTGGCCACGCACGAGCGTGGCCTCGGTACCGCGCTGCTTCTTGATCTCGGCCGCCAGACTGGAGGCCCGGGGAAGATAGTTTCACTGGACGCAGTAGCGGATCTCGATGGTCATGGGCCCTCCGTGGGAAAGCGATGCACGGCGACGACGGTTCGGCTGCACCAGTATGTCAGAAGATGCACGAGCCTTGCAGGCCGTCCTCGCACGGTTGACCCCGCCGCCGCGCGCGGGCAATCTGCGCGCATGGGAATCCGCACTCCAGGGACGGGGGAGCGGCTGCGCGCCGCGCTGGGCGAGGCCCTCCGCGAGCAGGAGCCTCTTCGCCACCACACGACCTTCCGCGTCGGGGGGCCGGCGGACTGGTTCTTCGCCGCCCGCACGCCCGACCAGCTCGTCACCGCCCTGCACACCGCACACGAGCTGGGCGTGCCCAGTTTTCTGCTCGGCGGCGGCAGTAACCTGCTGGTCTCCGACGACGGCTTTCGCGGCATCGTCGTGAGGAACGCCATCGACGACATCGCGTTCGACGGCACCACGGCGCAGGTCGGCTGCGGTGCCGACTACCTCACGTTCATCCAGCGCAGCCAAGCGCAGGGCCTCGCGGGCTTCGCATACGCGGCCGGGATCCCCGGGTCAGTCGGGGGTGCGATCTACGGCAACGCCGGCTGCTACGGTCAGGACATCGGCACGCGCCTCGTGGAGTGCACGGTGTGCACCCTCGAGGGCGGCCGAATCGAAACACTGTCGCGCGACTGGTACCAGTTCGCCTACCGCGACTCGCGCCTCAAGCGGGAACCGCGCGCACTGCTGAGCTGTGTGTTGCGGCTCGAGCGCGGCGACGCCGCGGCGGTGGCCGCCGAGATCGCCGAGAAGCTCGAGATCCGGCGCGTCAAGCACCCGCAGTGGCGCATGGAACCCACGGCGGGCTCGTACTTCAAGAACCTGCCGCCCGGGTTCCAGGCGCCAGGGCTACCGCACTCGCCCGGCACCCAGCGCGTGCCCGCCGGCGTACTGCTGGATGCGTGCGAGTGCCGCGGGCTGCGCGTGGGCGACGCCATGGTGTTCGCCAAGCACGCCAACATCCTCGTCAATGCGGGACAGGCCACGGCGCACGACGTGCTGACGCTGGCCGAACTCATGAAGGCGCGCGTGCGCGCGAAGTTCGGCGTGGAACTGGAGGAAGAGGTCATGTTCCTGGGCGCCAAGCCGGACGTGCACGCGTCGGCGCCATCGCCGGCATGAACGCATGAACATCGAGCAGGCCCTCACCGCCCTGGTGCTGGCTCGCCGCCGGTTCATCACCGGGCTGGAGGGTTTGGACGAAGTGATGTTCGCCCGCGTGCCGCCGGGCGAGACGTGGAGCCCCGCGCACGTCGTGGAGCACCTCGTGCGCGTCGAGACGCGCGTGGTGCGCGGCGCGCGGCAGGCGGTCGAGAAGGGCAGCCGGGTGCGCCCGACGTTCTGGGACCCCTTGCGCAAGCTGCCGCTCCGCACCGGTTTGGCGGACCTGCTTCGGGTGCGCACCGTGGCGGGTGCCGACCCGGCGCTGGACCCACCCGCGCCACTCGCTCGCTCGGCGCAACTCGAACGCCTCGCCAGCGCCCGCACCACCACCGAGCTGTTCATCACCCAGGTGCGCCGACATGATCTTTCGCGTATCTGGTTGCGGCACCCCTTCTTCGGCGCCTTCACGGTGCCGGACATGCTGGGCTGGCTGGCCTGGCACGACGACCGGCACGGCCGGCAGTTGATGCGGATCCGCCGCGCCCAAGCGGGCCGCTAGCGGGTATCCGTCAGAGCCCGCGCGAGGCGGTGGGCGATTCTCACATCGGACCACAATTCGCCGTTTGAACATGGGAACTGAACGTCGCATCATCCGGGGCATGAGCGATTCCCTTGGCCGCCGACTGCTGCAGAACAAGTTCGAGGGGCCGCATCACGAAGCGCTCCTCGCGGTGATGCTCGCCAACGCCTCGCTGGACTCCATGATGGATGAGGTGTTCGACGACAGCGGCATCACGCAGCCGCAGTACAACGTGCTGAGGATCCTCAATGGTGTGTCCCCCGGCGCTCATTCACGCGGTGAGATCGCCCGCCGCATGGTGCGCCGTGCGCCGGACCTGACGCGCATGCTCGACCGGCTCGTGCGCATGGGGCTCGTCGAGCGAGCGAAAGGCGAGAAGGACCACCGCCAGTCGCTCGCGAGGATCACCGACAAGGGCCGCCAGCTGCTCGAGCAACTCCGCCCCAAGGTGCAGCGCATGAACCAGCTGCTGGCCGACCGCATGTCGCCCGAAGAGGCGCGACAGCTGGTGGTGCTGCTCGAGCGCGTGTACGTGACTGACTGAGCCCGGCCAGGGGGCTAGGTTCTGTCTAAGAACTCAGCGCAGGCGCGGAGTTCTCACGCGGACCTAGCCGCCGATTGCGCTCATGCCGCGCGCGGGCTGCACGAACTCGGGCTGCGAGATCAGGTGGCCGGGCTGCTTGCGAAGCACGGCCGAGCGCAGGAGTGCCTCCAGCTCGTCGTCGCTGCCACCCGAGCGCAAGAGCCCGCGGAAGTCGTACTCGCGCAGTGAGAACAGGCACGTGCGCACCTGCCCGTCGGCGGTGAGCCGGATGCGGTCGCACGTGCCGCAGAACGGCCGCGTCACCGACGCGATCACGCCCACACGACCAGCGCCGTCGCTGTAGCGGAACGTGCGAGCGGGTGCGCTTGGATCATCGCCGTCCTCGGGCTCCATCGGGAACGCCGCCGTGAGCCGCTCGAGGATCTCGGCCCCGCTCACGAGACGCGAACGGTCCCAGCCACGCTGGAAGTCGAGCGGCATCCACTCGATGAAGCGCAGCTCGAAGCCCTCGTCACGCGCCCAGCGCGCGAGCGGCACGACCTCGTCGTCGTTGAGTCCGCGCATGAGCACCGCATTCACCTTGATGGGCGCGAAGCCGGCCGCTCGTGCGGCCGCGAGCCCGGCGAACACGTCGGCGAGCCGGTCACGGCGCGCGAGCTGCACGAACCGCTCGCGGTCGAGCGTGTCGAGCGACACGTTCACGCGATCGAGCCCGGCCGCGCGCAGTGCACCCGCCATCTCGGGCAGCTTGAGCGCATTCGTGGTGAGCGCCAGGTCGAGCGACGGGGACAACTCGCGCAGCAGCCGCACCAGCACATGCAGGTCGGCTCGCACGGTGGGCTCGCCACCGGTGAGCCGCACGCCGGTCACGCCACACTCCACGCACACGCGAGCGAACCGGGCCAGCTCCTCGTAGGTGAGCAGGTCCTGCTTGGGCAGCCACGGCATGCCCTCGGCGGGCATGCAGTACACGCACCGCAGGTTGCAGCGATCGGTAATGGAAAGTCGCAGGTCGCGGACGGTGCGACCGTGCGTGTCAGTGAGCGGCTGGCGAGGGGTCATGGTGGGCTCGGGGTGGCGGTTCCGGTGCGGCCGGAGCGCGAGCCCCAAATGTACGCGGGGTGCGAACTCCGCGACAATAGCCCGCTCGGCGGCGCCGTCCGCCGTACCGGCAGGCGGTACCCGCGGGCGGTACCGCCCGCCGGTACCCGCCG
>CAZADU010000519.1:0-2411 GCA_964483945.1 uncultured bacterium | reverse complement strand
TCGGTCCACGCGCACACCAGCCAGTCGCCGAGGCTCACCAGCCGCGGGAAACCGGCGCGCCGTGCACCGGAGCTGCGCGCGATGGTGATGGGCGCGCCGAGCTTGCCGTTGGCACCCACGCGACGCGCGCGCACCGCGGCCTCCTTGCCAGTGCCCTCGATCCAGCACACGGCAGCACTCCCGTCGGGCAGCAGCGCCACGTCGGCACGGCCGGTGGGTGCACCCTCATCCACGCGCACGGGCGCGCGATAGCTGCGGCCGCCGTCGCTCGACCACGCCACGTTCACGCGCGCGGACTCGCCGGGCGCGGTGAACCACGCCACCACAACGTTCTCGCCCGACGCGGCGATGGCCGGGCCGTTCACCGGGCAGCCGGGCATGTTCCAGCCATCGGCGGCCACGCGCTGCGGATCGCTCCAGGCACCGTTCTCGTGGCGCACGCTGTAGATGTCGCGGACCTCGCGCTCGGATCGGTCGCGGTAGACCACCACCACCGCATCGCCGGAGCGCGCCGCCCCGGTCTGGCAGCACTCGCACACACGCGCGTCCAGTAATGTCTCGGCACTGCGCTCACCCGAAGGTTCGAGCACCGCGTGGCGGAGCGTCATGGACTGCGTCGGGTCTTCCCCGTGTGCGGTCATGCCGCGGCCGTCCAGCCACACGGCAGCGGTGCCGCCCGAGGGCCACGGCAGCAACGAGACGAAGCCGTGCTCGCCGGTGAGTCCGTCGCGATGCGGGGTGAGCGGCTCGCCCCACGTGCGCCCGCCGTCCACGCTGCGTGCCAGCCGCACGCCGTAGTCGTACGTGCCGCTCGCCGTGCGACGAAGCCAATGCGCGACCAGCGTGTCGCCTCCCGCCGGCAGCACCGTGGGCACGTCGGCCCAGTTCACGAACAGGCTGTCGCTCGTCATCACGGTGACCGGGGGCGTCCAAGCAGCGTCTCGCCAGACGCTGAAACGCAGCGCGTGCCCCTTGCCCGCCGGCTCGAGCCAGCTCAGCACGAGTCCGCCTTCAGGGCCCTGTGACAGCACGGGAGCCAGGCTGCCCGGGGCCGCGGGTACGGGCGCGGCCACGAACGCGTGCGGCATCACAGCACCGGTGAGCAGCGCCAGACCCGCGCTCAGCATGACCACCATGCTCCAGCCACGCGCGGGCCAGAGCTTCACCGTGCGCAACACCTCAGTGCCCGCGCCGGTCGAAGCGCAGCCGCACGAGCACGGTGGCGGGTTCGGCCGAGCAGGTCTCGGGCAGCCCGGTCGGGGCCACGAGCGCGCTGAGCGTGTCACGCTTGCCGTCGATGCGCAGCGTCGCGAGCTGCAGCGTGTCGAGGGCCAACAGCACCTGCTCGGGCCCGGTCACGCGCACATGCGAGGGCTCCGCGAGTGCCAGGCCGCTCCACTCGTAACCGGGGGCGGGCTGCCCGGTGACGTGGGGTACGACCGGCAAGTCCCGGTAAACGCGCCGGTCGATCTCGAGGCTCACGATGCGCGGCCCCACCAGATCCTCCACGGCGATCGAGCCGTCGGCCGGCAGCGGCAGGTCCGAGGCCGCGAGCGAGCGCTCGAACCGCCCGCGGCGCGCCCCGGCGAGCGACAGCTTCATACGCGGCTCCTTCACCTTCATGAAGATGAGTTGCTTGCCGGTGCCCTGCAGTCGTGCCTGCACCATGGCGGGTGCGGGGCCCGAAACGACGAGCGAGTCGGCAAGCTCCACATACTCGACCGGGAACGACAGCAGCATGGTCATGGGTCGGTCGGTGTAGACGTTCAAGTACACGAGCACCGCGAGCAGCAGTGCCGTGAACTTGAGACCGATGTTGTCGAATAGGAGCCCGCGCAGGTAGTTCATGGGTACGCGAGCATACACCAGCGGCGCGGCTCCGGTTCGCTCGTGCGGCGAGCCGCGAGCGGCGCGCGCGGTGCGCTGCGGGCCCGCCGCTACTCGGGTTCGACCTCGCCCTCATCGGCCTCGCCCGGTGCACGCAGGCCGTGCTTCTCCATGCGTGAGTAGAGCGTGCGGCGTGTGAGCCCCAGCAGCCGCGCGGCCGCGCTCTTGTTGCCGGCGGCGCGCTCGAGTGCTTGTAGGATGAGCTCGCGTTCGAGTGCTTCGAGCGACAGACCCTCAGGCGGGATGCGCGGCACCCACGAGGCCTGCGCGAGCGATTCGGGCTGCGCGAACGACAGGTGCTCGGGCGTGACCGGATCGGGCCCGGCCAGGATGAGCGCGCGTTCTATCGTGTGCTCCAGTTCGCGAATGTTGCCCGGGAACGGGTAGCCCTCGAGTGCGCGTGCAGCAGCGGGCGTGAGCTTGTCGGCCGGCGCGCCGTGGCGGCGCAGCACGTGCTCGGCCAGGCGCGGCACGTCGCCGGGGCGGTCGCGAAGCGGCGGCAGCGTGATGGGGAACACGTTCAG
>CAZADU010000518.1:0-2169 GCA_964483945.1 uncultured bacterium | reverse complement strand
TGGACTTCGGGCTCGCCAAGTCGCAGGCGGCGGACGTGCTCTCGGACGCGACCCAGGCGGCCACCCTCGTGGCGGCGCTCTCGACCGCTGGGCAGGTGGTGGGCACGGTGCCCTACATGGCGCCCGAACAGATCCGCGGCGAGACCGCCGACGCGCGCACCGACCTGTTCTCGTTCGGCATCCTGCTCTACGAACTGCTCACCGGCCACCGGCCGTTCGGCGGCGCCACGCCGGCCGACGTGAGTTCCGCGATCCTGCGCGACGTACCTCCGCCGGTGCGCACGATGCGGGTGGATCTGCCCGCCGACATCGAGCGGATCGTCGGACGTTGTCTCGAGAAGGATCCCGAGCGGCGCTTCCAGACGGCCAAGGACGTGCGGAACGAACTGGAGCTGGTGCGGCGCTCGGCCGAACCGAGCGCTTCGTCTGCGATGAGCGGGGCGCGCGCCGCGGGAGCCATTGCGCAGGAGCTGCCGTCGGTCGCGGTGCTGCCCTTCGCGAACCGCAGCCGTGACGAGGCGGACGAATACTTCGCGGAGGGGCTCGCGGACGAGCTCCTGAGCGTGCTGGTCAAGATCCGCGGCCTGCGCGTCGCCGCGCGCACATCGTCGTCGCAGTTCAAGGACACGCACGAGGATCTGGCGACGATCGGCCGCAAGCTCAACGTGGCGACGCTGCTCGAGGGTAGCGTGCGCAAGTCCGGCAATCGCGTGCGCATCTCCGTTCAACTCGTGAAGGTGGCCGACGGCTACCATCTGTGGTCCGAGACGTTCGACCGCACACTCGACGACATCTTCGCGGTGCAGGACGACATCGCTCAGTCGGTGGTGAAGGAGCTCCGCGCCACGCTTCTGGGAGCGGCGCCCGACTCCAAGGCCAGCGGGGAGGTGCACGCCGAGGTCGCGGCCGCGGCGATCGGGCGGGGAAACGACGCCGAAGCGCACCGGCTATACCTCCAGGGACGCTATTTCGCGAACCGGCTTGGCGACGTGGACATCTCGCGCGGCATCGCGCTGCTCCGGCAGGCGATCGCGATCGAGCCCGGGCACGCGCTGGCGTGGGCCACACTGTCGTGGGCCGAGACCATCGCCGCGATCACCGGCAGCGTCCCGCTCAAGGGGGGCATCGAGCGGGCCAGGGAAGCGGCCGCTCGCGCGCTCGCGATCCAGCCCGATCTCGCAGAGGGCCACCTGGCGATGGGGACGTTGAAGCTCTGGTACGACTTCGACTGGGACGGGGCCGAGTCGTCGTTCCGGCGGGCAATGGAGTTGAACCCCGGCAACGCCGAGATGCTCCGAGCGAACGGCGTGATGGCCCACATCCGCGGGCGCTACGACGAGGCGGTGACGCTCTGCCGCCGCGCGCTCGAGCAAGACCCGCTCTCGGTCTCCAGCTACACGTACCTGGCTCGAGCCTGCAACGCGATGGGCCGGCTGGCCGAGGCCGAGGAGGCGTTCCGCAAGGCTATCGAGATCTCGCCCGGGGCGAACTCGAGTCACTGCCTGCTGGCGCTCGTTCTCGACGAGCAGGGCCGCCGCGACGAGGCGCTGGCCATGGCGCTGGGCGAGACGGCCGAATGGGCACGGTTGTTCGCACTGGCGATCGTGCACTTCCGCGGCGGGCGTCTCGAGGAGTCCACCCAGGCACTGCGGCAACTCACCGAGACCATGGCAGAGCACGCGGCTTACCAGATCGGCGTGGCGCATGCCGTGCGCGGGGAAGTGGACGCCGCGTTCGAATGGCTCGAGCGGGCCTACCGGCAGCGAGATTCGGGGCTCGCGCTGATGCGCGCCCACCGGCAGTTGACGCCGCTTCATGACGACCCCCGCTGGGCGCAGCTGCTGGTGAAGATGCAGTTCCCGAGCTGAGCGCAACCCGCATCATTCCGACCGGTTGCGGACCCGGGGGGAGGGAACGCGTTTCCCCTCGCTGCGTCGCCGGATTAATATGCTGCTCGGTATGCGCACGGTGGTGTTCATCTCCCATCAAGCGACAATCGCCGTCCCGTTGTCCCCAGCGGGCCACGGCGGGCATGGAATCGAGTCATCCCTATTGACTGGCGCGTAACTAATGCAATAGCCTGAGGCCTCCACAAGGAGGTGCCCATGCGATTGCCCGGATCGGCGAGGGTGTTGGAGGCACGTCGGCGACGCGCGCTGGCGCTGGTGC
>CAZADU010000517.1:0-1596 GCA_964483945.1 uncultured bacterium | reverse complement strand
CGTTCCCATAGTCCGCGTAACAGCCTCGCGCTCCGCTGCAAGCGCTTCGTCCAGCGTCTTGTCCGCTGATCCCACGACCGCGAGGAGGACTCCGGCAATAGCGATCGATGGGCCAGCGGCAAGCTCCAGTGCCAGCGCGTGATCGCGCCCCACGCACCGGGTCAACCTCGCCGTCCCACCCCAGGCGGGCACCGTGCCGAGGTCCATCTCGGGCAGCCCGATCTGCGCGCCTTCCTGCGCTGCCAGCCGGAAATGGCAGGCTAGTGGCAGTTCGAGCCCCCCGCCGAGGCAATACCCGAACAGGGTCGCGATCACCGGCTTATCCAGATTCTCGACCGCCGCCATGACGCGCAGGCGCTGATCGAATACCGCCTCGATGCTCCCCATTTGCTGCACGCCGCTCGGCAGCTCCTTCAAGTTCATGCCCACCAAGAAGTTCTCATCCCCGGCCGCTGTGATAACGATCGCGCGGGCAGACTGATCATTCGACAACTCCTGGACCTGCCGCTCCAGCTCGTTCATGAACTCGAGCCCCATGCGATTGTGCGGCGGGTCGTTGATAGTAAGGGTGACAACGCCACCGTCGCGTTCTACCCGGAGAGGTCCTTTCTCGGTCATCAACTCAGTCCCTCCACTCACCGAAAGTTCGAGTGCGCTCAGGGATTCGGCCAGTCAAGGATTCAGAGCGCACGGTTCAGTTTAGCAGCGCAGAACCACAGCCGGGATTACTGCAACGTCAGTCCCTTCCTGCCCAACGGCTTGACCCCAATGAGCGTGAGGCCCACCTTCCGTGCGTCCAGCAGGTACCTGACCTCCACCGGATCGGCATATTGCGTCGCTGCAGGATAGTTCGAGCGCCGCCGGAGCATCTGGCGAGGCATGGCTCAGCGCGGCGCCCCCCTGTAGGATGTTGGCATGAAGAACGAGCCGGTGGGTGTGCTGGTGATTGGCGCGGGCGCTTCAGGCGCGGCTTTCGCCTGGAGCATCGCCGACGTTGGCACGAGCGTCCTGTGCCTGGACCAGGGCCCGTGGATGAAGCAGCAGGACTATCCCAGCAATGGACTGGACTGGGAAGCGCGCGGGATGGCGGACTACTCACCGAGCCCGAACGTTCGCAGGCTGTCAGCCGACTACCCGGTCAACGAGCAGGATTCCGAAATCTCGCCGCTGATGTTCAACGCGGTGGGCGGGAGCACAATCTTGTGGGCGGCGCATTTCCCACGGCTCACGCCCCGTGATTTTCGAACGAAGACTGAGGACGGAGTGGGCGAAGACTGGCCGATCGACTACGAGACTCTTGAACCCTACTTCTCGCTCAACGATCGGATGATGGGTGTCTCGGGGCTGGCAGGCGACCCCGCATACCCATATCACGAGCCACCGCTGCCGCCGCTACCACTCGGGAAGTCCGGGAACACTCTGGCCTCGGGCTTCGAAAAGCTCGGATGGCACTGGTGGCCCTCCGACAGCGCCATCCTGTCGCGTGAGTATGAGGGGCGCGCCGCCTGCATAAACCTTGGTCCTTGCCTCACCGGCTGCGCGCAAGGTGCAAAGGCCAGTACAGACCTCACCTACTGGCCCGCCGCGCAACGGAAG
>CAZADU010000516.1:0-2180 GCA_964483945.1 uncultured bacterium | reverse complement strand
TGCCAGATGCTCGCGTGAGATCGCCGACAGGTAGCGTCCGCGCAGGCTGGAGTCGCGGTAAACGCCTCGGACCAGCGGGCCGTCGCCCACCTGGACGGCCGCGAACGCGGGCACACCGGCGAAGAAGAACGTGGTGCGCGGCTCGACCTGCGGCGCCTGCCGGCGCAGGTCGTCCACCGCACGCTGCACGACGTTCATGCCGCGCAGCAGGTAGAAGCGGTTCACATGCGACTGCGCGCTCCACGCCGAAGGCGCGGTGGCGAACTCGGTGAGCGTGCGCACCTGGTGCGAGGCCCAGCCCAGCAGTGTCACCGCTGCCAGGCCCCAGACGAGCGGTGCGCGTGTGCGCGCGACCGCCGCGCCCAACGCCAGCCCCACGCCCGCGAGCGCGAACAGGAAGTAATATGCGCTCCACGCCGGCGCGATGGCCGCCACGGGCAGCGCTCCCGCGAGCGCCCACACCAGGCCGGCGCGCACGCCGTCCGGGCCCGCGACCGTTCCCGGTACGTGCGCGCGGGCGGGCGAGCTCGGCGCGGCAGGCCGCTTCGCCGCTCGCGAGCGGCGCACCACCGGTCGCGCGCCCGAAGAGCCCGCCTGCCCACGCGGCGTACTCGTCGCAGCCACCAGCCCCGCCACCACGAGCAGCAGAGAGAACCACGCGGCCGCGCCCGGGTCGCGCGGCGGGAACGCGGGCCACCCGCCCGTCGGCCACTCGAGGCCCGCGGCGACGCGCACGAGCAGCACGGGCACGGCGAGCGGCCCGGTCGCACTGGGGGCGAGCCCCGCCCCGGGCGTGGGGCGCGTGAGCATGAACGGCACCGCGAGCAGCAGCCACGCGGCGACGCCCGCGCCCATCGGCCAAGCTCGCCGTGCACGAGCGCCCAACGTCCCTGGTGTGGGATCCAGCATCACCGCTACCAGCGGCGCGAGTGCGACCACTTCTTTGGAGAGGAGTGCGAGGAACAGCAGCACGCCCGCCACGAGCGACCGCCGCAGCGCGTGTGCCTCGAGAGCGGCGAGCGCGAGTGTGACCGCGAGCAGCTCCTGACTGCCGCTCGCCCACCGCACGGGCACGTCGGCTGCGTAGTGAAGCGCCAGGTACGACACCGCGACGAGACCCGCGAGCGGGCCCGCGACCCGACGCGTGATGCGAGCGAGCAGCACGAGCGCGCCGAGGAGCAAAGCCAGATTCGCCGCGTGGAACACGAACGGCGACTCGCCGCCGGCACGTGCGAGTGTCCAGAACCACACTTGGCGGCCGAGTGGCCGCAGGAAGTTCCCAATCGGGTCGGGCGAGGCCAGCACGACGTTCAGCGAGTGTGCGCGCACCTGATCGAGGAATAACCAGTCGTCGGCGAAGAACGGTGCCTGCAGCGCGCTCAGGTGCACTAGCAGCGCAGCCGCCAGGGCGGCGGCCACGCCGAGAGCGAAGCGAGTGCGACTCATCGCGCCCGCGCGCTGGCGCGGCCCGCGAGCGGGGATCGAGCCCGCATGTTCAGTAGCGGCGCCGCGTGCGGCGGCGCGGCGGCGGGCCGAGCAGCGCGCCCATGACGCCGCGCGAGACCTGCGTGGACGCGCGCCCCACGATCATGCGGCCGAGCGGCGAGCTGAGCGCGGCTCCCAGCATGGCGAGTACGCCACCCATGGCCACGGCGGGAGACGGCTGAGACGTCGTCGCCGTCTGCGCGGGTGCCGCGGTTGCGTCCGCGGCCGGCGCCATGCGCTCGAGCAGCAGCTCGCGCGCACTCTGCGGATCTTGGGCCACGGCGTACTCGCGCACTTGCTCGGAACGCGCGAGCGCGGCGGCGAGCTCAGTCTCGGCCAGCGTACCCATGCGCGTCGCCGGCGGGATCATGCGCACCGCGAACGGCGGCGTCGGTGTGCCATTCGGGCGCAGTACAGTCACGAACGCCTCGCCGATCCCGAGCGTGGTGAGCGTTTCCTCCACGTCGTAATGCGGCGTCTTGGGATAGGTGCGCGCCGCGGCGCGCAATGACTTCTCGTCGTCGGGGGTGAACGCTCGCAGCGCGTGCTGAACACGGTGGCCCAACTGGCCCAGGATGTCGGCGGGGATGTCTTTCGGATTTTGCGTCACGAAGTAGATGCCGACGCCCTTCGAGCGCACCAGCCGCACAACCTGTTCGACCTGGTCCAGGAACGCCTTGCTCGCACCCTCGAAC
>CAZADU010000515.1:0-10746 GCA_964483945.1 uncultured bacterium | reverse complement strand
CCCGAGCGCACGAGGTCCTCCATCGCGCGCAGCGACTCCTCAATCGGTGTTTCGGGATCGGGCGCGTGGAACTGGTAGAGGTCCACGTAGTCGAGCCCCAGGCGCTTCAAGCTCGCGTCCAACGCGTCGAACATGTGCTTGCGCGAGAGACCACGGCCGAGGGGCCCCTCACCCACGCGCCCCATGCACTTGGTGGCCACCACGATCTCGCCGCGCGGCAGCTCGCGCACGGCCTCGCCCAACGCGACCTCGGCGGCACCCTTCACGTACACGTCGGCGGTGTCGAACAGGTTGATGCCGAGATCGAACGCCTTGCGGATGAGCGGCTTGGTGTCGGCGGACGACATCGAACCGCCGTACGTGGTCCACGAGCCGAGCGAAAGCTCCGAAACCTGAAGGCCACTGCGGCCGAGCGGGCGAAAGTTCATGGCTGCCTCACAAAGTGGAATGCGGGGGTGGCCGTCGGCGGCCCGGGCGGCTGCAGGCGCGTAGTTTCGCGCTGACGAGTTCGCCCGCAGCGTATCCGCCAGTCAGGACCACGCCAAATCGGTGCGTCACCCATTGGCGCGGCCGCCCGGGCTCTGTAGACTCTTGCGTCCCATGCACCTGCTCCCGACTCGCTCCACCCGCCTCGCCACTCCGCCCGAGCGTGCCCTCGCCCGATTCGTGCTGGCCGCACTCGCGTGCTTTGCCGCGCTCACGGCCGCTCCGGCCCGGGCCGCCGAGCCGGACTACTCCGGCTACCAGGCGCTGCTGAAGCAATACATCCACGTTCTCGGCCAGAAGGGCGAGCCGTGGGACTCTCGCTTCGATTACGAGCAGCTGTTCATCGACGAGAGGATCTGGCAGACCAAGCGCGCCGAGCGGCTGGCGACGATCCACACGCAGCTCCTGTCGGTATCACCCCCGGCGATGACGCCGCGTGAACGCACGGCGTGGTCACTCAACGCCTACAACTTCCTCGTCATCGAGCGAATGACGCTCAACCTGCTCGTCCCCGGCCGGCGGTTCCAGCGCTATGACTCGCCCCGGCAGGTGAAGGACGAAGGGGGCCCATTCTTCGGCTCGCCCGTCTCGTGGGTGGAGGGCGTCTCGTATTCGCTCGCCGGCTTCGAGCGGCGTTTCGTCTATGGCGACACTGCCACACACCCGCTCTCCGATGGCCTGGGGCCGCGTGAGAAGGGCGGCGACCCACGGCTCCAGTTCGCGCTCTGCAAGGCGGCGATGTGCAGCGGACTCATCACGCCATGGGTGTACCGTGCCGACTCACTCGAGGTGCAGCTCGACCGCGCGACGCGCCTGGCTCTGGCGCTGCCGCGCTGGATCCGGCTCGATGAGGCGACGGCCAGCTTCATGGCGTCCAACCGTTTCTTCGACGAGCGCGCCGACCTGGGCGGCGCCGACATGCCGGGGCTCATGCCGCTGCTGGCCAAGTACGGCTCGTCCAGGCTCCAGAAGACCATCAAGTCCAAGAAGCTCACGCGCCCCGCCATGTTCTTCGAACCCGACTGGGAGCTGAACCAGTTCGACCACCCCTCGCCGCCACTTCCGGGCGCGCTGAAGGACTCGACGAGCAAGAGCTGACCCAAGCGCCGCGGCGCTGCTCACGGCCCCCACGCGGGTCCGGCTCGGGCGCGCTCGCGACGCGCCCGAGCCGCGCTCCACCCCTTCGCGCGCCGATGCTATGTTCGCACCCCAATGGCGACAGGCACAGGGAGGTGCGCAGTGGCGGGGACGACAAGCACAGGACCGTTCGAGGCAGCCCATGGCTGAGGCCGAGCGCGAACTCGTGATCCTCGGCGGTGGCATCACCGGGCTCGGCATCGCCCGGGTGGCCGCGCGTGGCGGCTGGGCGGTGACGCTCGTTGAGCGAGACGACCTCGCCGCGGGCGCCAGCAGTGCCACGAGCCACATGCTGCACGGCGGCCTGCGCTACCTGGAGCACGGCCGATTCTCGCTCATCCGCCAGGCGCTCGCCGAGCGCATGACCGTCTCGCGCATGGCGCCGACCCTCGCACGCCCGGTGCGCTTCCTGCTGCCGCTGCGCCGCGGCGACCGCGTGGGACCGTGGCGGCTGCGCGCGGGGTTAGCGCTCTACGACCTGCTGTCGGGACCCAGCGGCCCGAGCCGTTACCTGCTCGCCGACGCGCGGCAGGCGCGCGCGTTGGAACCCGGGCTCGAGCCCGCGGGGCTGCGAGGCGCGGGGGTCTACGGCGACGTGATCATGGACGACGGGCGCCTCGCCATCGCCGTGGCACGCGACGCCGCCGCTCACGGCGCCGAGATCCTGACGCGCTCGGAACTGGTCGCCGCGCGCCCGGACCCTTCCTCCGGGCGGCAGGTGGTCGAGGTGCGCCGGCGCGAGACGGGCGAGCTGGTCACACTGCGGCCACGGTTGATCATCAACGCCACCGGGGCCTGGGCCGATCGCACTCGCGCAACGCTGCTGGGTATGCTGCAGCCCGGCAGGAGCGATCCGCCGCGGCTCTTGCGCCCCACGCGCGGCACGCACCTGGTTTACCCCGCACTCACCGAGAGCCACGCCATAGTCACCCTGGCGGGCGACGGCCGCGTGCTGTTCGTGATCCCGTTCGCCGGACGCTCGCTCGTGGGCACGACCGAAGTCGAGACCAGCTCACCGCCGACCGATGCGCAGCGCAGGCCGTCGCAGGACGAGATCCGCTACCTCGCCGCCGAGGTCGCGAGGCTCCTGCCCGCTGCCGCGCGCATGCACCCGCTCGCGGTCTACGCCGGTATCCGGCCGCTGATCACCTCGGAAGAGGGCGTGAACCAGGCCTCGCGCGAGCACCGCATCGTCGAAGACGGCGGGCTGCTCACCATCGTGGGTGGCAAGTACACGACGTTCCGCGTCATGGCGATGGACGTCGTGGCGCGCGCCGCGGCCATCCTGCGCCGCGAGAGCGTGCCGCGTGACGACGCGCCTCCGCCACTGCCCGCGCCGTTCCCCGACGGCGGCGACGACGAGGCGTTCGCCGAGCACGCTATTGCGCACGAGTGGGCGCGCACGCTCGAGGATCTGGTGCGCCGCCGCAGCACCTGTTGGCTGGCCGACGATCGCGGCCTCGCCGCCGCTCGCCGCATGGCGCCGGTGCTGGGACGCCACCAGGGCTGGGACGCTGCGCGCATCAAGGACGAGATCGACCGGTTCGAGACGTCCGTGCGCGACGAGCTGATGATGCTCGATCGCACGCTCGCCACCCGCTGACCTTCGTGGCGCCGGAGGCGCCTCCACTCATGACGCCATCCCACCCGCTGATCCTCGCGCTCGACCAGGGCACCACGGGTTCCACGGCGCTGCTGCTGGACCGCCGCGGCCGGGTGCGCGGGCGCGGCTACACCGAGCTGCCCCAGCACTTTCCGAAGCCCGGCTGGGTCGAGCACGACCCCGACGCCATCTGGGCGAGCGTACTGACCGCCACGCGCGCGGCCCTCGCCTCGGCACGCGCGAAAGCGGGTGCGATCGCCGCGATCGGCGTGACGAACCAGCGCGAGACCACCCTGCTCTGGGACCGGCGCACGGGCGAGCCGCTCGGGCGAGCCATCGTGTGGCAGGACCGGCGCACGGCCGAGCGCTGCGCGGAACTGCGCCGTCGCGGCCGAGAGAGCGCCATCCGGCGAACGACGGGGCTCATGTGCGACCCCTACTTCTCGGCCACCAAGCTCGAATGGCTGCTCGAGCACCGCGCCGGAGCGCGTCGCCGCGCGGCCGCCGGACGGCTGGCGTTCGGCACCGTGGACAGCTGGCTGGTGTGGAA
This sequence comes from uncultured bacterium, assembly GCA_964483945.1. GTDB lineage: Bacteria > Eisenbacteria > RBG-16-71-46 > RBG-16-71-46 > RBG-16-71-46 > JAIOPA01. The sequence goes on along the minus strand of CAZADU010000515.1, from coordinate 6,970 downwards.
GCTCACCGGCGGCGCGACACACGCCACCGACCCCACTAATGCGTCGCGCACCATGCTGTTCGGCCTGCGCTCGTTGCGCTGGGACGCGGGCCTGCTGCGCACGTTCGGCGTGCCGGCGAGCCTGCTGCCCGAGGTGCGGCGCTCGGCCGGCGACTTCGGGCGAACGCGCGGCGTGAAGGGCCTGCCGGACGGCATCGTCATCGCGGGCGTGGCCGGCGACCAGCAGGCCGCACTGTTCGGCCAAGGTTGCGTGCGGCCGGGGCAGAGCAAGAACACGTACGGCACAGGCTGCTTCCTGCTGCTGCACACGGGCAACCGCGCCGTGGCCTCGCGCGCGGGACTGCTCACCACGGTCGCGTGCTCGGCGGACGGCGGGCCGGCCTACGCACTCGAAGGCAGCGTGTTCATCGGCGGTGCGGCGATCCAGTGGCTTCGTGACGGGCTCGGCCTGATCTCGCACGCGTCAGAGACCGAGTCGCTCGCACGCTCGGTTCCGGATGCTGGCGGCGTGGTGCTGGTGCCGGCGTTCGCGGGACTCGGCGCACCCTACTGGCGAGCCGACGTGCGCGGCGCACTGTTCGGCCTGACGCGCGGCAGCACGCGCGCGCACGTGGCGAGGGCGGCACTCGAGTCACTCGCGTTCCAGAGCCGCGACCTCGCCGAGGCCATGGCGAAGGACGCCGGCGCGCGCGTGAAAGTGCTACAGGTGGACGGTGGAGCCGTCGCGAACGACTGGCTCATGCAGTACCAGGCCGACCTGCTCGGCGTGCCGGTGCGACGACCCCAGGTGATCGAGACCACGGCGCTGGGCGCTGGGCTGCTCGCGGGACTCGGCTCCGGCTTCTGGCGCTCGCCGCGCGAACTGGCCACCGCGCGCGCGCTCGACCGCGAGTTCCGCCCACAGCGCACCGCCGCATGGCGCGCATCCGAGTGGGCACGCTGGCGCGGCGCGGTCGACACGCTGCTCGCAAGCGGCGGGCGATGAAGCACGCGTGGCTCGCGGCGCTCGGGCCACGCAAGCTACTGCATGTCGCGCTGTTCCTAGTGCCGTCGCCCGGGTCGGCCGTGCGGCACCGCGCACGACCTGCTCGCCGGGCGCCACGACGCTCGAGAGCTTCGGCGCTTCGCGACGAGCTGATCCGTCAATCGCTGGCGGACAGCCCGGCGAAGCGGACGCGCCACTCCTCGGCGAGTGGCGCCAGGCCGGCCGCCTCGTCGAGCGCGGCACGAGTGCGCGGTGTCTCGTAGCGCAGACGCAACAGGCGATCCACGCTCCAGAGCGGGCAAGGCCGTGCGATGACGCGCACGGCATCGCCACGGCGCACGGCACCCGCTCGCCGCACGCGCAGATACCAGCCGGTGCGCCGCTCGCGCATCACGCGCTCCAGGAGCCACTCCGCGTCCCAGCGCCGCGAGATGCTCGCGCACGGCCCGCGCGGCGAGGCCACCTCGAGTTCGGTGGCTCCCACCTCGAGCACGTCGCCGATACAGACCGCGGCTTCGTCGAGTCCGCTCACGGTGAGGTTCTCGGCGAACCCGCCGGGCCCCATGCCCTCGAGCCCCGCGAGCGAACGCCAGAACGTGTAGTGCGCCTCGGCGTACATCAGAACGGCCATCTCCGGTCCGCCGTGGCTGCGTCGGTCGGCCTGCTCGTCGCCCTCGAGCCCGTGCGGCCCCACCTGCGCCCCGCCCGGCACCTCGTCCTTCCAGAACGCGGTGCTCCACGTTGCCGAGCGCGCCTTCTCCCACGCCGGGCGCGTGTGACGCTGAATCGTACCGGCGCGCACCGAGACGATGGTGCCCTGGGCCAGGCCGCTCATGCGAGGCCGCGGTGCGTCACACCACCATCACAGCGTCCAGCCACGCCGTCACGTCGCGAATCACGTCCTCGCGGCCCACGTCGTTCAGCGACTCGTGGTACGCGTCGCGCCAGGTGACGAACCGCAGCATGTCGTGCGGGGCCGCTCCGGCGGCCTCGAGCGCGCCCTTGGGGTCCACCATGCGGTCGGCCATGCCCTGGAACATGAGTGTCGGCACCTGCAGCGTGCGGACACCCTGACGGCAGCGTTGAGCGGCCTCCATGAAGGCGAAGTAGGTGCGCGGGCTGATGCGGTCGTGCACCAGCCGGTCCTCGCGGTAGGTGCGCACCACTTCGGGGTCGCGCGACAGATGGTCGGGGTCGAGTCCGTTCGGGAACCCGGCCGAGGGCGTCGTGATGCGCGCCGCGTTCGCGAGTGCGAGCTTCCACCACGGCGGCATCGCCGTGCGCAGGGCGGGCGCCGACAGCACGAGCGCGTGCAACGAGCGCGGGTGCGACAGCGCGTGATCCAGCGCGATCACTCCGCCCATGCTGTGCCCGAACAGCACCGCGGGCAACTCGGGCGGCTGGTCGGGCAGGCCTCGCGTCGCCGTGAACATCGCGGGCACGATCTGGTCGCGCAGCTTGTCCCACGACGGGATGTCGCCGCGCGGGCCGGCCGTCTCGCCGTGGCCCGGCAGATCGAGCGCAACGCAGGTGAAACGCGCTCGCACGAACTCGGCGGCCAGCGCCGCGTAGCGGCCACTGTGTTCGCCGATGCCGTGAACGATCGCGACCAGCGCGCGCGGTCGCGCAGAACACCAGACGCGGCCCGGCAGGATCGTGTCACGGTCCACCCGGACGTCGATCGAGATCGCGGCGGCACTACCCTGGGAGGGATTCATCGGCCGCGGGGTTCCTGCTCTCGCTCGTCGTCGGCGGCGTCGTCGTCCTCGTCGTCATCCGAGGCATCGCGGCGGTCTTGCGGTCCGGCCAGGTCGTCGTCGTCGTCCGCGGGTTCGAGGACGACGTCGTCGGGGAACGAGCGGAACACCAGTTCGGTGGAGGCGAAGGTGGTGCCCGTATTCTGTACCAGCAGCACGACCTGCTCGAACATGCTGGGCAGGTCGTCGGTGGCGAGCGTGGCGAGCGGGTGCACGACCACGGCCCACAGTTCGCGGTTGCGCATGGCGTAGCGGGCGTCGAGTGCGCGGTCGTAGTTGGCCTGCAGCAGCACGTGCAGCAGGTCCGGGTCGAGTTCCTCGACCACGCCGATCGGCGCCATCAAGCGCATGCGATCGTGTTCGTCATCGCTGAAGACGAACACGGGCACGTCGCCGCGGTTCCCCCGCCAAAATCCCTTCTCCCCCTCGAGGTCGGTGAGGTACGACTCGAGCAGTTTTCCCATCGCAGCTGTGGTCATGGCGCGCGCATATTGCTGCAATCGCGACAGGAATGCACGCGAGCACCGACACAAGCACCGACGCGAGGACCGACGTTAGGACCGACATTTGAGTGCCGCCCCCTGCGGGGGCTATCCTCGTCGCGACCCCGGCGCCACGCGCGCCGAATGCTACGTCTTCCGCGAGGAACCTCCCCGTGTCCGACACCCCCGAGCCGCCCGCGAGAGGCTCGCGCCTGATCCTCCCCGGTGCCGAACCCGATCTCGTCGAGAAGTCGCGCATCATCCTGCCGCCGGGAAGCAGTTTCGAGCCGCACGACGACTTGCCGGAATATCCGCGCCTGCGCCCGGTTCAGCTCTCGCCCGTACGAGACGGCGAACGCGAACTGCTCGTCGTGACCGATCCGCTCGGGATCACCCCGGGCCGCCCGGTGCTGGGCTTCGAGACCATCGCGATTCTCCAAATGCTGGACGGCACCACGTCGCTCACCGACATCCAGGCCCTGGTCATGAGCGAGAGCAAGGACCTGCGCGTGGGCAACATCATCCGCGAGTTCGTTGCCAAGCTCGACGAGATGCTGCTGCTGCACTCGCCGCGATTCGAGGCGGCCTACCTGAAGGCGCAACAGGAGTACCACCCGCTCGAGGTGCGGTCCGCCGCGCTCGAAGGCGTGTGTTACCCGGCCGAGGCCGCCGAGCTCGAAAAGTACCTGGACGAGCAGTTCACGCTCGCGCAGAAGAGCATCGCCGAGTCCGGCGAGTCCGCACCCAGCGCGGACGCCCTGCCGCGCGCCTTGCTGGCGCCGCACCTGGACCCGCGCCGCGAGGGGCATGTCATCGCGCGCGCCTATCTCGAAGTCGGTGACGAAGGGCCGGCCCCGCTGCGCGTCGTGGTGTTCGGCACCGGGCACAACCTCGGAGACGAGTTCGTGGCACTCACCCGCAAGAAGTTCGAGACGCCGTTCGGCCAGGTCCCGTGCGACACCGAGTTCGTGGACCGCGTCGCCGCCCGGCTGGGCGAGAGCGCCTACCGCCGCGAACTGGTGCACCGTGACGAGCACTCGATCGAGTTCCAGGTGCTCTACTTGCAGCGGCGGCTGCGCACCCGCCGGTTCACGATCGTGCCCATCCTGTGTGGCGCGTTCCACCGGCTGCTTGACGACAACAAGTCACCGCGCGACGAGCCGGTCATCGAGACGCTGATCGCCGCCGTGCGGGAAGCCGAGCAGGCGCTCGGGGGGCCGACGCTCTACGTGGCGGGCGTGGACTTCTCGCACATGGGACCGCGTTTCGGGGATCCACGGCTCGACTCGGAGACCGTCGAAGCCATGCACAGGGCCGACGAGGATGCGATCGGTGCGGCGGCCAGCGCTGGTGCCGATGCGTGGTTCAAGGCCATCGCCTCGACCGACGACGCCACGCGCATCTGCGGTTTCGCGCCGACCTACTGCATGCTGCGCTGTGCCTCGCCCGCGCCGGGCCGTCCGCTCATGTACGCGGAGAGCCCCGAACCCGACGGTAGCGTGGTCACCGTGGCCGCCATGGTCTGGCCACCGGCTCCTTCCGGGAGCTGAGCCGCGTCAACGGTCCTGTGCCGCGCAGTATCCGCCACGCGGTTCACCGCCGCGGGCGGAGTCCCGGCACCAGCATGGGCACGCGAGCGCGGTAGGCGGTCCATGCGTCGCCGAAGTGGCGCGCGAACAACTGCTCCTCGATGAGCGCGTGCAGCACGAACGGCACGACGAACACCAACGCCAGGCCGAGCGTGATCGCGCTGTCGTAGGCCACGCCGAGCCCCACTCCGAGTGCGACCAGTCCGGTGTACATCGGGTGGCGCACGATGGCGTACGGCCCGCGCGTGATCAGCTCGTGGCCTTGCTTCACGCCGAAGCTCGCCGAGAACCAGCGGCCGAGCGTGAGCTTGGCCCACACATTGAGCCCGGCGCCCGCCCATGCCAGCACCACCCCCGCACCGGCCAGCGGCAGCTCGGCTCCGGCCGGCGCCAGTGCAGCGTCACGGCCGAGGAACAGCTTGGCGAGTGCCCACAGGAGCAGCAGGTTCAGCTCGATCGAGAACAGCACCATCCGCTCGGCCCAGCGGTGTACCACGAACTTCTGGCCGAACGTACGAAGTGGCGTGTCGGCGTAGGCGATCAGCACGGGGACCAGTGCCGCGAGTGCAGCGAAGCGGAGTGTGGCGAGGTCCAGGGCGACTCCTTGACCGCTCGCTCCCCCGCGGCCGCGGCGGGCGCGGTGCCGGAGCGGCTGGGCTTGTGAGGGGGGCCGCGCGGGGCTAATTTCGCTGCCCCATGGCCCACTGGCTGCTGAAGACGGAACCGTCGGCATATTCCTACGCCGACCTCGAGCGCGACAAGCGCACGGTCTGGGAGGGTGTGTCGAGCGCGCCCGCCCTGCTGCAGTTGCGCGCCGTGCGCGCTGGCGACAGCGTCGTCGTCTACCACACCGGTGCGGAGAAGTCGGCCGTGGGACTGGCGCGCGTGAACCGTGGCGCCTACCCCGACCCCAAGCTCGGCGACGACAGGCGCGTGGTGGTGGACCTGACTGCGGTGCGCTCGCTCGCGACCCCGGTGCCGCTGTCGGTGTTCCGCGTCGACGACGTGCTGAGCGGCTCGGAGCTGGTGCGTTTCACGCGCCTGTCCGTAGTGCCGCTCACCGCCGAGCAGTACGCGCGAGTTCTGGAACTGGCCGCCGGCAGCGCGAAGTCGTTCACTACCCGATCCAAGCCCCGCGCGTCATGACGAAGCCCGAGGCACGCACGCGCATCGCCGAGTTGTCCGAGCGGATCCGTGAGCACGACCACCGTTACTACGTGCTCGACAAGCCCACCATCTCGGACGCCGCCTACGACAAGCTCCTGCGCGAACTGATCGAGCTCGAGGCGGAGCACCCGGACCTGCGCGCCCCCGACTCCCCCACGCAGCGCGTGGCCGGGGGGCTGCGCGAGGGCTTCAAGAAGGTGAAGCACGTGAAGCCGCTGCTGTCTCTCGACTCACTCATGCAAGCACAGGAGGTGCGTGAGTTCGACGAGCGCGTGCGCAAGGGGCTGGGTCTCGACGAGGGACTGTTCGCCGAAGATGTGGCCTACATGGCGGAGCCCAAGTTCGACGGACTGTCCATCGAACTCGTCTACGAGGATGGCGTGCTGACGCGCGGCTCCACGCGCGGCGACGGCGAAACGGGCGAGGACGTCACCGAGAACTTGCGCACCATCCGTGCGATTCCGCTGCGACTGCGCGACGAGGGCCGGAGCAGCCGCGGCACGGTGTCCATCCGCGGCGAAGTACTGATCCCGCTGGCGGCGTTCGCAGAGCTGAACAAGAAGCTCATCGAGGCCGGCGACGAGCCGTTCGCCAACGCGCGCAATGCCGCTGCCGGCACCGTGCGTCAGCTGGATGTGAGCATCACGGCCGGGCGGCGACTGGACTTCTTCGCCTACGAGATCATGGCCTACGACGCACCCGCGCGCGGGGCGCAGCCGTTCCCGACGCAGCAGGCCATGCTCGACGCCCTGCGCGAGTGGGGGTTCCACATCGAGAAGGAGGTCCAGCTTTGCCGCGGGCTCGAGCAGGCGTTCGCATTCCACGAGCGCATGCTCGGCCAACGGGACCGGTTGCCCTACGAGGTGGACGGCATCGTGCTCAAGGTGAACGACCGCGCCACACACGCCCGGCTCGGCATGCGCTCGCGCTCGCCGCGCTGGGCGATGGCGTATAAGTTCCCGCCGCGCGAGGAGGTCACGCAGATCCTCG
>CAZADU010000514.1:0-2135 GCA_964483945.1 uncultured bacterium | reverse complement strand
GTGCCGGACACGACGAAGCAGTAGCGGTGCTGCTCAGGCGCGTGCGGGCTCGCTCGCGACGTCGGGGCGGTGGTCGAGTTCCTCGACCAGCGCACGCAACAGGCCCGCGGCCCCGCTGGCGCTGATCGCACCGCCGGTGCGGGCCCAGCGCGTGAGTGCACCGCGTGCTCGTGTGAGGCTTGCCGCATCGCGGCCGTGCGCACGCAGCGTGGCCGCGGCCCACGGGCCCAGCCAGCCCGCATCCGGCTCCCCGTCGCCCGGGCGCGGCAACAGGCCGCGTGCTCCGATGAACAGCTCACGCGTCACCGTGTCCACCAGCCTTGTTGCGAGTTCCGGCGGCAACAGCGTCGGCGGCAGCGACACCGCGAGCAGCTGCGACGGAGCGATCTCTCGCGTGCGCGTGCCGTCGGGCGCGATGGAGCCGTGCAGCGCGCCGCGGGTGTCGTCCCAGAAGCGGTCGAGGAACGCGCGCTGCAGTTCGCGCGCCCACGCCAGGTAGAACGCGGCGTTCTCGCGCCGCGGACCCGTCCTGGCCAGCTGTGACATGGCCACCAGCGCGTGATACCAGAGTGCATTCGAATCCGCGCGCGTGCGCGCAGCATCGCCCTCGCCCGCCCACAGGAATCCGTCGCGGTCGCAGTGCACGCCATGACTCGAGCCCAGACGCAGGTGCTGCAGCACGCCTTCGAGCGAGGCGTAAGCACCGTCTCGCAGCCACTCGGCGGTGCGTCCGGTGTCGTCGCGTCGCGACAATAGATCCATGACGTGCACGAGCCACAGCGACGTCTCGGGGCTGCCGTAGTGCGGCCGGCCGTCGGCGTCGAACGAGTCGGGCGCGAGTCCTTCATTCAGGTAGGCCAGATAACCGCGGGCGATGTCGCCCGCTCGCTCGAACTCGCGCAGCGTGACGAGGCCCGCGGCCACACGCAGCGCCGAGGGCCCGTGCTCGCCGAGACGGCCGGGGTGGGTGACCACTGCGGTGCGGTCGGCGCGCTCGCACAGCGAGTCGTGCAGCCGTGCGGCGAGCCGTGCGACCAGCGCGCCGTCGTCTGGAGCAAGCCGCGCCTCCGGCGCGGTGGCGGCTTCGACGCCGTCCTCGCGAGCGGCCGTGCGCGCTGCGCGCGCGGCCGCCGCCTGCCGCAGCGTGGTGCGCGCACCCTCACGTGCCGCATCGTGCCAGCGCGAGCGGCGCTCGCTCTCGGCCAGGTCGAGCATGGCGAGACACTCGGCCAGCGTGCGCGCGGGCGGCATCCCCAGGCGCTGCTCGGTGGCGAGCGAGCGGAACAGGTGCTCCTCGGGCGAGGCCACCACGTGCAACGTGGCGCCGGGTTCGGCGAGCACGGTCTGCACCCAGCCGGGCAGGAACGCGTCCTCGGCGGGCACGAGCGCGCCGCGATCGGGATCGAGCAGGTCGGTCGAGCCCGCCGGGTAAGCGAGCCCGCGGTGCCAGGCGCGCGCCGGCATGAACGCGCCGCCGTGCCACAGCGTGAGCGGCGCGTAGCCCTCGACCGTGCCGCAGCGCACGCGGCCGGGGACCCCGGTGGTCGCGCCGCGGAACTCGGGGGTCTCGCGCTGCAGGCCCTCGAGCGAGCGGGCCACCAGCAGCGGTGCGACGTGCAGCCGCACCGGGCCGCCCTCCAGCAGTCGCCACGTTGCGAGCAGCGCGGCGTGGCCTTCGATGAGCCGGTACTCGCGCTCGATCAACCAGTCAAGTCCGCGAAATCGCCAGCGCGGCCACGGCAGCTCGGCGAACGCCTCTTGTTGCGCCAGCGCCGGCACGCGTGCGGTGAGCGCCGGCGCGGTCCCGCCGCGCGAGGCCAGCACGAAAGCGGGCGTGAGTTCCACCGCGGGGCTGTCCTCGGCGGCCACGCGGTCGTCGAAGCGCAGCAGCGAGACGGCCGGCCACTCGGCGCGCGGGCCCGCGCCCGGGGCGGCGAGCAGGGCGTGCTCGCGTCTCGTGGCCGCACCCGAGGCGGTGCCGTGCGCGATCGCACCGCGGCCGTCCGACAGCCACCAGGTTTGGGTGCTGGCGTCGAGCAGCGAGGCGAGGACGTCCTGTCCGGGCTCCATGGCCGGTGAGCATAGCCGCGGCGCCACCCAGGCGCCTAGTGCGGCCCCTGCGGCCGGCGGATCAC
>CAZADU010000513.1:0-1755 GCA_964483945.1 uncultured bacterium | reverse complement strand
GCCGACGTGTTGCCCGTGAACGGGAGCGCACCGGTCGCCATCTCATAGAGCACCGCACCGAAGCTGAAGATGTCGGAGCGTGCGTCCAGCGACTCGCCCCGCGCCTGCTCCGGCGACATGTAGGCGACCGTGCCGACCGCGGAGCCAGGACTGGTCAGGTTGGGGTCGGCCGTCGCCATGGCAGACATGCCGGTTCCAGCCCGCAACCGGGCGACTTCCAGTTTGGCCAGCCCGAAATCCAGCACCTTGGCTTCGCCGCGCGCGGTCACGATGATGTTGGCAGGTTTGATGTCGCGGTGGACGATGCCCCTGGCGTGCGCAGCCTCGAGGGCATCCGCAATCTGAATGGAGAGCTCGATCATCGGCTCGAACCCCAGCGGCTTGCCCTCGATGCGGTGCTTGAGGGTCTCGCCATCGAGCAGCTCCATGGCGATGAAGTGCTGCCCCTCGTGCTGCTCCACCGCGTAGATGGTGCAGATGTGCGGGTGGTTGAGCGAGGAGGCCGTGCGGGCCTCGCGCTGGAAGCGCTCCAGCGCCTGCGCGTCGGCTTCCATCTCCGGTGGCAGGAACTTGAGGGCCACCGCGCGGCCGAGCTTGAGGTCTTCCGCTTTGAACACCACGCCCATGCCGCCACCACCCAGCCGTTCCAGCACGCGATAGTGGGCAATGGTCTTACCGATCATGGCGACGGGGCTCCGAGGTGGGTGGGAGGGGAAGGGCACACCTGTTTGAGTGTACAGGAAACGGAAGTACTGCGCGGTGTCCGGCGCGACACTTCGTGATGATGTCGCACAGCCTCTTTCACCTCAAGGACGTCTGCCAGCAGGGGTGAGACACCGAACCCCCGGGAGTTCGGCATGCACCGGGCTCAAGCCAGCGTGACGCTTTGCCGATGACCCCGCTGCCCTCCCCGGGCTTGGCCGTCGTTGGAGGTTCCGATGCACGACCCCATCGAATGGAGTCGGCTCGACGCGGCCGCGTACCGCGTCTCGATCATGCGCTCGGTGCGCCGCTTCGCAGGGTACGGCGCCGTCATCGGTGCGATCGTCCTGGCCTGCGGGCTCGCAGCGTCGCTCGTTCCGCTGGTGGCAATCGGCGGTCTGCTGGTCTGCGCCGGCGTTTTGAACCTGTACCGTCCGGCCATCTCCGGGCTGGCCGTGCATGGCGTCGTGATGATCCTGCTCGGCATCTTCCAATGTCTGGCCTGGTTGTGGCTCGACGAGCCGACGTCAGCGAGTGTGGGCAAGTGGGTCCTCGCCGGGGCGTTCCAGATCGTGTGGGGCATCCGCCAGCTCGCGCTCTACCGTTCCGCTCGATTCGCCTCGAATGATCCAGCGGCGATCGCACGTCTGGCATCCATGGTCCGGCGGCTCTCGAAGCGCAGCGCGAAGTCCGACCCGTCCATCGCCGAGTTCAGGACCGGTCGGTTTAACACGCAGCGCAATCGCCTGGGGCTCTACGCCGATGGCGCCGTCGCGCTGCTCGAGCACGAGGCCGTGCGGCTCGAGACGCGCGCGGATATCTGGATCGAGGCGCGCGGCACGACCGCGCTGGGCCGGGCCATCAAGGTCGAGGTCCGAATGAGCGACCTGAAGCTGACGGGAGAGATGCCCGTCGTGGACTTCGAGCGCTTCGAGCGCTGGCAGGTCGGGATGCCACAGGAGCGCTCGCTCGCGGCGTAGCGTCGTCAGTGACAGTCCGATGCATCGACGATCATCGTGAGGCTCACGAGGTCGAGCCGATCTGCGCGGTGCG
>CAZADU010000512.1:0-10013 GCA_964483945.1 uncultured bacterium | reverse complement strand
TAGAGGTAGCGGCCCTCGGGAGAAAACGCGGGCTCGCCCTCGTCCTTCTGCTCGGTGCGGCGTTTCGTCATCTGCACGCCTTCACCGCCGCTCACGTGGTAGAGCCAGATCTCTCCCGCGCCCGCCGAGCGTGTGGACGTGAAGTGCTTTCGACCGGCGATGAACCGGCCGTCCGGCGTCCACACGGGGCTGTTGAGCAGGCGGAACGTCTCCTTCGTGACCTGCCTGGCGTTCGAGCCGCTGGCGTCCACCACCCACAGGTTGTCACCGCCCGCGCGGTCACTCGTGAACGCGATGCGCTTGCCGTCGGGGCTCCAGCGCGGCTGCTCATCCCACGCCACCCCACTCGTGAGCGACTTCGCCTCACCGCCCTCGATGGGGAGCAGGTAGAGGTCGCCGAGCAGGTCGAACACCACCTGCTTGCCGTCCGGGCTCACGTCCACCGACATCCACGTGCCGGTGCGCGTGTCGATCTTCGCCTCGCTCGTGGCACCGTGCATGTCCTCGACGTTCCACGCGCCCGTGGGGTTCGCGGTCGGGGCGTTGGCCGAGCTGCCGGGCGTGGCCGAGGTCACGGCCTCGGGCCCGTGCGTCTCGCCGGGATGCGCGTGCGAGGGATCGGAGTGGGAGGCTCCGGGCGCCAACGCCAGGAGGGACGACACGAGCAGGACTCGCGTCCCGCGAAGGACTGCGCGCATGGGCGACCTCGGCGTGAAAGGGGGGCGGCGTGGGCTACGACGGCCGCGCAGCCTACACCCCCGTCACCATCCGATGCAGCCGCCCCGGCGTCTGGCCGGGGCGGCTGCGGTGAAGCGGGCGACGAGCGCGGGCGACCGGCTGAGACCCAGGGTCATCGAACGGGCCTCGCACTCGGCGCGGGCGTGCACAAGGTGCACGCCCGCTGTGCCCGGCTGTTGGCGCGGGTACCGTTCGGCGCCCGGGTGCTCCACGATGCGTGCATGGAGTCCATGGACCATGTCGTGATCGCGGTATCCGGACTGGAAGAGGCCAGGGCCTGCTTCCGGGACGCCGGGTTCACCGTGACGACCGGGGGGCGTCACGACGAACTGCCCACCGAGAACGCGCTGGTGGCCTTCGCCGATGGCAGCTACCTCGAGCTCTTCGCCACGCGCGAGCGGCGCGTACGCGAAGAGTGGCGAGGCCTCGCGAGCAGCCCCACCTGGGAACGGCATCTGCGCGGCGTCTCCGCCGTGGCGCGGCGGTTCCTGCCGTCACTCGCCGGACGAGACGGAGTCGTGGACGTCTGCCTGCGCGGCACCACGCTGCGCTCGCGCGCCGCGGACCTACGCCGACTCGGTGAGCGAGCCGCGGGTCCGGTGCGCATGAGCCGTGAACGACGCGACGGCGGGCAACTCGAGTGGGAACTGCTGCTGCCCGAGTCGCGCCGGCTGCCGTTCTGGATCGCCGATCGCACGCCGCGCGAGTGGCGCGTGCCGGGCGACCCCGAAGCCACGGCGCATGCGAACGGTGCGACCGGCATCGGCGGGTTCACGGTGCGCGCGTTGGGAGCGCCGCTCGCAGCACTGGCGATGGGCGACCTGTTCGGAGCCGTGCCCGCCGCACGTCCCGACGGGAGCGCGTGGATCGCGGCGAGAGCGTTTGGGATCGAGGTGGTGGAGGACCCGGCCGAAGGCGCCTGCGCCGTGATGCTGTTCGGGTGCGGTGAACTGCCCGAGCCGCTGCGCTCACTCGGGCTCCGCTCGGCCTGAACCGGAGCAGCGGTCTTGTCGGGACTCGTGGAGGCCGCGTGGCCGCCACTCCAACGTCGGCTACCTCGCCTTGCGCATCCTGGCGACGTAGTCGCGTGCCTTCGCTTCCAGCGCGGGGCTGCGCATGCCGCCCGCCTTCGCCGACGCCACCGCACGCTCCAGCTCCCAGCCTCGATCCAGCGCCAGCCACGGCACCATCACGCCGCCGATGCGGTTGCCAGAGGAGCAATGCACGAACACGCCCGCGGCGGCATGCGTCTGCATGACCTTCCTGAACGCGGCAATCGCCTCGTCGGTCAGCGTCGACGCCGTGAACGGGATCACGATGTACTCGAGGCCGGCAGAGGTGATCGCCGCGACTTCATCGAACCCGCGCGGTTCGTCCACGGTGCGCAGGTCGACCACCACGCGGTAGCCGCCCTTGGCAAGCGCTGACAGGTGCGACGCGGCAGGCTGCCCGCCGGTGGCAACGCCGGGCAGCGGGCAGGCGCGGTTCACGACGCCGTCGAGGAGGGCCATCACCGCGGCGGAATCCGCTGGTGGCGCCAGCACCTTTGCTGCCAGTTTCGGCGTCCCCTCGGGTACGGAGCGCGCAGCGGGCGGTGGCGCGGGAGAGCCCGCGGCGGCCGCGGCGTGCGGAAGCAGCAGCCCCAGGGCCAGTACGAACGCCCTCCTCACGGACGCAGCCCCGCGCGTTTCAGGATCATCATCATCGGGCACCACTTCGAGAACGCACTCTGCAGCAGGTTGACCCCCACGAATGCGCTGAACGCCAACCACCACGGACTCACCCACACCCCCAGCGCCACCGTCACCACGATGAACACCCCGGCGATCGCGCGCAGACCTTCCTCGATACGCATCTGATCCTCCCTCATTTCTCGGGGCTACGCCTGCCGCTCGACCGGCAGCAGGAACAGCCTCGTCACCGGGTCTTCCGCGGCATCGGCCACGATCCACATCACCTTCACGATACCTCCACGGGCATGGCGACCGCCGGCTCCGGCGGCGGGGCGGTGGCCTCGGCGGGCTCCGAGCGGCGGTGTGCGAGGTAGTAGAGGACGGGCACCGTGACGCGCGACAACAGCGTCGCCGCCACTTCGCCGCCGATCAGCGCCACGGCGAGGCCCTGGAAGATGGGGTCGAACAGGATGACGCCGCCGCCCACCACCACGGCAGCCGCGGTGAGGACCATGGGGCGGAACCGCACCGCGCCGGCTTCGATGACCGCGTCGCGCAGCCGCTGGCCCTGCCGGCGGCGCAGCTCGATGAAGTCCACAAGGATGATCGAGTTGCGCACCGTGATGCCCGCGCCGGCGATGAACCCGATCATGGACGTGGCGGTGAAGAACGCCCCGATCAACGCGTGCGCAGGCAGGATGCCCACGAGCGACAGCGGGATCGGGAGCATGATGACGAGCGGCGTGACGAACGACTGGAACCACCCGACGGTGAGCAGGTAGATGAGTACGAGCACCACGGCGAATGCCGCGCCCATGTCGCGGAACACCTCGTACGTGATATGCCACTCGCCGTCCCACTTGAGCTCGTAGTGCGCATCCGACTCGGGCAGCGCCGTGCTCAACTGGTGCACGGGCACGCCGTCTGGCGTGGCGAGCGACTGGATTCGCGGGCGGAGCCCCGCGATCGCGTAGACCGGGCTCTCGGCGCGACCGGCCACGTCGCCGAGTACGTAGACCACGCGCCGCAGGTTCTTGTGGTGGATCTCGGGCGGCGCGCTGGTCGTGTCCACGCGCACCAGTTCCGAGAGCGGTGTGCCGACGCCGGAGCCCATGCGCAGCGCGGACAGCGCCGAGAGTTCGGCGCGGTCGGCCTCGGCGAGCCGCACCGAGACCGGCACGGGCTCAGCCGCGTCGGGCGCGCGCAGCGTGCCCACGGAGCGGCCGCCGTAGAACGCGGCCGCCGCGTCCACCACTTCGGCCGGCGCCACGCCCGCGAGTGCGGCGCGGTCGCGGTCCACCAGGAAGCGCGTACGCGGCCGGCCCTCGGTGAGCATGAGGTCGGTATCCACGACGCCCGGTGTGGAGTCGAACACACCCCGGACGCGGCGCGCGAAGTCGCGCTGCCCGACGAGGTCGGGGCCGTAGACCTCGGCCACGAGTGTGGAGAGCACCGGGGGCCCAGGCGGCACCTCGACCACCTTGAGTCGCGCGCCGTGGCGGGCGGCCACCGGCGCGAGCGCGTCGCGCACCGACTTGGCCACGGCGTGGCTCTGGCGCTTGCGGTGCTTTGCCTCGACCAGGCGCACCTGGACCTCGGCGAGTCTTGGGTCGTCGCGGAAGTCGTAGTGGCGAACCAATCCGTTGAACGTGACCGGCGCGCCGAGCCCTGCGTAGGCAACGGCCTCCTCGACCTCGGGCTGTCGCAGCGCGATGCGCGCCGCCTCCTGCGCGGCGGTCACCGTCTCCTCCAGCGGCGTGCCGGGCGGCAAGTCGAGCACGATCTCGAACTCGCTCTTATTGTCGAACGGCAGCATCTTCACGGTCACGACCCGGAACACGACCAGCGACGCGGCCGCTGCGAACAGCAGGCCGACGCCACCGAAGAACACCATTCGCGCGCGCGGCTGGTCCAACAGCCGCGCCATGACTCGGCGGTACAGCAGATCCATCCTGGACTCTTGACCCGCCTGCGCCCCCGGCGCATGCGTGTGTTTGAGCACTCGGCGCGCCGCCCACGGCGAGATCGCGAATGCCACACCGAGCGAGAACAGCATGGCGAGCGAGGCGCCGACGGGGATGGGCTGCATGTACGGGCCCATCAGCCCGCCCACGAACGCGAGCGGCAGGATGGCGGCGATCACGGCGAAGGTCGCAAGCAGCGTGGGGTTGCCCACCTCATCCACGGCCTCGACCACGCGGCGATCGGTGTCGCGGCCATCCTTCATGGCGAAGTGACGCGCGATGTTCTCGACCACGACGATGGCGTCGTCGACCAGGATGCCGATGGAGAAGATGAGCGCGAACAGCGTGACGCGGTTGAGCGTGTAGCCGAGGAAGCGGTAGACGAACAGCGTGAGCGCCAGAGTCACCGGGATGGCCACCGCCACCACCAGCGCCTCGCGGCGGCCGAGCGCGAGCGCGATGAGCAGGATCACGGACAGTGTGGCGAGCAGCAGGTGGAACATGAGGTCGTCCGACTTGTGCTTCGCGGTCTCGCCGAGATCGCGCGTGACGTGCACCTGCACGTCGCGCGTGAGCAGCGTGGGTTTTAGCTCCCCGACCCGCTCGCGCAGGCCGTGCACGAGCGTCGTGGCGTTCACCCCGGGCCGCTTGGCCACCTCCACGGTCACGGCGGGCTCCGCGCGCCCGTCGCGGCCGATGTGCCACACCTGCCGCACCGGTTCGCCGGGGCCATCGTGCCCGACGGCGATCTCGGAGAGCCGGACCGGGCCGCGCGCGCCGGGTACGAGCAGCGCGCCCAACTCGCCGGCGCTCGCGAGCGGTGACTCGGCGCGCAGTTCGCGCCGCTCGCCGCCCTGCAACGCGGTACCCGCAGGCCACGACACGCCCGCGCCCTCCAGCGACTGCATGAACGCGGCCGCCGTCACGCCCGCCTGCGCCATGCGCCCGGGCTCGGGACGCACTTCGATGCGGCGTGACTCGCCGCCCAGCACGCGCACGCGCGACACACCTTCGGACTTGCGCAGCTCCGCAGCCAACTCCTCGCCGACCACGCGCAGGTCGCTGCCGTCCCAGTCGACTCGCGCCGGTGCAGTGAGCGTGAGCGCCAGCACCGGCACGTCGTCGATGGATCGCGGCGCCACGGTGGCGACGCGCGCCTCGGGCGGCAGTGCCACGAGCGCCTCGTCGAGCCGCGAGCGCACACGCGACAGCGCCTTGTCGGGCGACAATCCGACCTTGAAGCGCAGGATGAGCAGCGCGCCGTCGGCGTCGCTCGTGGAATAGAGGTACTCGAGGTCGGGGATCTGCCACAGCACGCGCTCGATGGGCGAGGTGAGCTGGCGCTCGACCTCCTCGACCGGGTGGCCGGTCCAGACGAGCCGTACGTCCACCATCGGCACCTGGATCTGCGGCTCCTCCTCGCGCGGCAGCGTCGCCAGCGCCAACAACCCCAGCAAAGCCGAGGTGAGAATCGTGAGCGGCGTGAGCCGCGAGTGGAGGAACGTCGCGGCCATGCGGCCAGCGATACCGGTCAGGCCAGGCTTCATGAATCGGCCTTCACGCGCACGCCATCCTCGAGCCTGATGGGCGAGAGCACCACGATGTCGGACGCGTTGAGCCCCGCGAGCACCGGCACGCGGCCGCCCTGCGGGGCGCCGAGGCGCACCCATCGCAGCCAGGCGCGACCGTCCTCGACCACGTACACGCCAGTGAGCGCGCCTCGCCGCACGATGCTCGCGAGCGGCACCGACAGCAGCCCAGCCGCAGGTGTCACGCCGCCTCCAGAGGCGACTTCGAGCCGGACGCGCGCGAACGCTCCGGGCTCGATGCGTACCGCGCCCACGGGCGCATAGCGGGCGGTGCGCGAGCGCGTCGCGGGGTCGAGCATGCCGTCGGCGCGCAGCAGTCGCGCCGGATGCCACGGGCCTTCGCCCACCTGCACCCACGCCTTCGCCGAACCCAGATCCTGCGCGGCGGCTTCGGGCACCGCGGTCACGATCTCGGAGCCGCCCGGCGAACGCAGATCCACGAGCGGTGTGCCCGGCTGCACGTCGGCGCCCACGTCCACATGGCGCCGCACCAGCACACCCGCGAACGGGGCGCGCACCTCGAACGCCGACTCGGCGGTCTCTCTCGCGGCGGAAGCGAGCGCCGAGCGAGCCGCGGCGTCGCGGTCATTGGCCTCGGCGGTCTCGCGATCGGACTGCGACAGCACGCCGACGGTATAGAGCGACTCGACGCGCGAGTGCTGTCGCGCTGCGATCCTGGCTGCGACACCTGCGGCCTGCTCTTCCGAGCGCGCCGCCTCGATCGTGCGGCGCGCCTCGGGTGCGTCGAAGCGCACGAGCAGCCTGCCCTCGGCGATCACCTGGCCTTCGCGCACCGGGAACGCCGAGACGCGCCCGGACAAGCGCGCGGTGAGCGTGGCCTCCTCGGCCGCCTTCACTCTCGCGGGCAGTGTCAGCAAGCCGCGCGCGGAGGTGTCGGGGCTGACGACCTGAACGGCCACCGGTGCGGCATCGGCGGGGCCATGCTTCTCGCCGTGGCCGCAGCCCGCAAGCGTCAGGGCGAGCGCGGTCCACCCGAGCGACCGCATGAAGTAGGCTGGCATCGAGTCTCCTCGGGACGGGGCGACGAATGGGGAGGCCGGGACTTGGCGCATTCAAAGAGTGTGAGCCGCGAGACGCACAGAGGATTCACCCGCGCGGCTCCGAAGGCGAGCGCGGCGAAAGAGCCAACGGCCGGCGCGTTCCGGGACAAACTCCAGAAGCCACCCAACCCCAAGCAGTCCAACGCCTTGGCTGAGAAGCGCTTGTTGATCGCCGCCAAGGCCGGCGACTTGGCGGCCACCCGTGAGCTGGTCGAGCGTGCCGCCGAGCCGGCGTGGCGCTGGAGCAAGGGCTTCTGCCGCAACTCTGACGACGCCGCAGACCTGGCCCAGGACGTGCTCGTGACGCTCATGCGCTCACTGGCTGCGTTCCGAGGCGAGTCTTCGCTCAGCACGTGGACGTACACGGTGGCCCGGCGCGCGTGCGCCCGGCGTCGGCAGCGCGAGGATCGCGCCCGCTCGCTCGACGCGCCCTCGCACGCCCACCTGCGCGATCAGCCCGATCCGGGCGGCGGTCCCGCACGCCAGCTCGAGCGGCTCAGGTTGTCGGAGCGGCTCGAGTCGGCGATCGCCGCTCTGCCTGAGGCACAGCGGGCCGTGCTGGTCATGCGAGACGTCGAGGGTCTGTCGGCTGCCGACGTGGCGAAGGTGCTGGGTCTGGGTGAGCGCGCGGTGAAGTCGCGGCTTCACCGTGCGCGGCTCGCGGTGCGCGAGCGGCTGGCGCCTTACGTGGCTGGCCAGGACGCGCCGGTGCCGTCGGCTGCCTGCCCCGAGACGGCGAGCATGCTGTCGCGCTACCTCGAGGGCGAGCTGGACGCCGCGGCGTGCGCGCGCATGGAGCGCCACGTGAGTCGGTGCCCTGCGTGTGGCGGCACATGCGCCTCACTCCGCGCGGTGCTGAGTTCGTGCGGAGCCTACCGTCACCGGCGCGTGCCCGCCGAACTGCAGCGCGCGGTGCGCGCAGCGGTCGGCGGCCTCACACGCTGATCAACCCGTCGCCGATCGCCCCACCAAACACATCATGGTACCGCTGAACGTGGCGACGAGGCGTTCGCTCGAGCCGTCCACCGCCCATGCCTCGGCCGAGACCGACGTGAGCGTGCGCCCGGCGCGCACGACGCGGGCGCGGGCCTCCAGGTACTTGCCGCGCGCGGGCTCGAGCAGGTTCACCTTGAACTCCACCGAGACCACGCCCGAGTCGGCGGGCATGAGCGTGAATGCGGCGTAGCCCGCAGCGGAGTCCATCGCCGCGGCGAGCGCTCCGGCGTGCACGCTGCCATGCTGTTGAAGCAGTTGGTCGCGCACGGGGAATGACAGGTGCACTTCGCCCGGGGCGATGTGCGTGAGCGTGACGCCCAGCAGTTCCATGAACGCCTGGCGTGCGAGGCTCTCGCGCACGCGCGACTCATAGTGCGGATCCTGCGGCTGCATGCGGTCTCCGGTGAAGGGGGGGCTGGCCGCTTTGCGGGCGGGAGCGGCGAACAAGCGGGCGAACAAGCGGGCTGACGAGCGCAAGGGCAGTGACCGCGTTTGACCCGTGAAGCGACCGCGGGGAACGAGTGGCCGTGCACCGGTGAGCCGGCTCCACTACGCTGCTTGCCAAGGTAGCGCATCCGATCCTGAATGGAGGTGCGAACATGTCCGAGACTCCCGAGCGGCGCGAACTCCACCGCCGCGCGTTCCTGCGACTCACCGCGACCGCGCTCGCCGCCCTGCCTGCGGCCGCGCTCGCCCAGGTGCCCGCTTCGCCGGCCACGCCGCCCACGTCCGCCACCCCGCCGGCCCCCGCGCCGCCGGAGCACACGGGCAGCGAGGCGCGGCGGCTGACCGAGGTGCTGCGCGAACGCTATCCCGACCGCTTCAGCGAAACGCAGTGGGGGAGCATCGTCAGCGACTTCGAAGGCGACCTCGCCTCGGGAAAGCGCCTGCGTGCCGTGAAGCTCGCGAACGCCGACGAACCCGACTTCACCTTCCGACCCTGAGGACGCCATGGCCGACAGCGACCTGATGTACCTGCCGGTGCGGGAACTCGCCGCGCGCGTGAAGTCGCGCAAGCTCTCGCCCGTGAAGCTCGCCGAGGTGTGCTTGGATCGGCTCGAGAAGTTGGGGCCGCAGTTAAACGCGGTGGTCACACTCATGCGCGACTCCGCAATGAAGGAGGCGGCCGCCGCCGAAGCCGAGATCAAGAAGGGCCGCTACCGAGGCCCCCTCCACGGGATTCCCTATGGCGTGAAGGACCTGCTCGCGACGAAGGGCGTGCCCACCACGTGGGGCGCCGAGCCTTATCGCCAGCAGGTGTTCGACCACGACGCGACCGTCGTGCGCAAACTGCGCGAGGCGGGCGCGGTGCTGTGTGCCAAGCTCGCCATGGTCGAGCTGGCGGGCGGCATGGGCTACAACCATGCCGACGCGTCGTTCACCGGGCCCGGCCTCACACCTTGGAACACGAAGTTCTGGAGCGGCGGTTCCTCGAGCGGCCCCGGCGCGGCAGTGGCGGCCGGCCTCGTTCCGTTCGCGATCGGCAGCGAGACATCGGGCTCGATCCTCACGCCAAGCGCGTTCTGCGGCGTGACGGGGCTGCGCCCCACATACGGCCTGGTCTCGCGCCACGGTGCGATGGCGCTCTGTTGGACGCTCGACAAGCTGGGCCCGATGGGGCGCACGGCGGACGACTGCGCGCTGGTGCTCGCCGCCATCGCCGGCCCAGACCCGGCCGACACGACGCTGTCTGGGCGCACGTTCGCTTGGAATGGACCCGGCAAAAGCGCTCAGCGCTGGCGCGTGGCCGTGCCCAAGGGCTGCGTCGAGAAAGTGCAGCCGGCGGTGCGCGAGAACTTCGAGGCGGCGCTGAAGGCGCTGGGCGATTCGGTCACGGTGACGCGTGACGTGGAGTTCCCGGACTTCCCCTGGGGCCCTGCCGTGGGCACGATCGTGGGCGCCGAGGGCGCCAGCGCATTCCTCGAGCTGCTCGAATCGGGCAACGTGACGAAACTCAAGTGCCCGGCCGACCGCACCGGCGGCTTCTCGAGC
>CAZADU010000511.1:0-1701 GCA_964483945.1 uncultured bacterium | reverse complement strand
CGCCTTTGAGTGGCGCGATGTGCGCGGCAATACGCGCTCGCTCTTCCTCAAGGACCTGCGGCCGGCTGCCCAGCGCCTGCTGGTCAAGTTCTCGGGAGTGGGATCGCGTGAGGCTGCCTCGGCGCTCACGAACGGCACGTTGTGGGCCGATTCGGCACGCCTGCCCGACCCCGGGCCCGGCGTGTCCTACGCGTTCGAGCTGGTCGGTATGCAGGTGGTGGACCCGTCGGGCAAGCCGCTGGGGCGCGTGGCCGACGTGATCTTCAACGCCGGCCAGCCGCTGCTCCAACTGGAGGGCGAGACGGCGAAGCTGCTGCCGTGCCAACCGCCCTTTCTCACGCGGTTCGATCGCGCCGCCGGTGTGATCACGCTCGACCTGCCCGCGGGGTTCGACGAGTTCTGACTCGCATCGTCGCCGTGCGATACTGCCCGGCCGCATGCCCGTGCCGCTCGCGAGGTGCCATGAAAGTCACGCTGCTCACGATCTTTCCCGAGTTCTTCCCGGACGTGTTCGCGGACGGGATGATCCGCGTGGCGAGGGAGAAGGGCCGTCTCGACGCACGGGTGCTGAACCTGCGTGACTTCACGCACGACCCGCATCGCACTACCGACGACGCCCCCTTCGGCGGCGGAGCCGGGATGGTGATGAAGGTCGAGCCGGTGTACGAGGCCCTCGCTTCGCTCGGGCTGGCCGACCGCTCGCTCCGTCCGGCGGGCACGCGCGTCGTGCTCACGTCTCCGCAGGGGCGCAGGTTCACGCAGGACACGGCCATCGAGTGGGCCAAACTCGACCACCTCGTCATCGTGTGCGGCCGTTACAAGGGCGTGGACGAACGCGTGGCTCAGCACCTCGTGGACGAGGAGTTCTCGCTGGGCGACTTCGTGCGCTCGGGCGGCGAGCCCGCCGCGCTGTGCGTGGTAGATGCCGTGGCCCGGCTGCAGCCCGACGTCGTGGGTTGCTTCGACTCGGTCGAGAGCGACTCGTTCCATTCGGGGCTGCTGGACTGCGGCTACTACACACGTCCGGCCGAGTTCAAAGGTTGGGCGGTGCCCGACGTGCTGGTCTCGGGGCACCACGCCAATATCGCCAAGGCGCGTCGCGAGGAATCGCTGCGACGCACGCTCGAGCGCCGGCCCGATCTGCTGGAGCACGTCGAACTTTCGGAGCCCGATCGCAAGCTGCTCGCGCGGATCCGGCGTGAGCACGAGGCTCGCTCGTGAGCGAATCCGGCCGGCCGGCGCGCGATTCGCCCGGTACGGCTCCCCCGGGCCCGTCCGGCACGGCGTGGGCGGCCGTGAGCGCGCCGTCGCGCGACCCGTTCGCGGCGGCGTCGTTCGTGGCGTTCCTGCTGCTCGCGGCTGCGATCAGCGGGCCGATTGCACCCATGGGCATCGCCACCGCGCTGTGTGGCGTGCTCACACTGCTGCGCTTCGCGCGCGCGCCGCGCCCGGTGTGGCCGCGCACGCCAGTGGACCGCGCCGCCCTTGCTTGGCTCGCGGCCCTCGTGCTGGTGAGCGCGTTCGCGCTGGATCCGGCCGGGAGCTTCCCGCGCGTCACCAAGGGCCTCATGCCCGCGCTCGTCGGACTCGCCGCGCTGCACGCCGGACCGCGCACGGACGGGCCCCGCGCGCTCGCCGTGAACCTCGCCGCCTCCGGCCTCGTGGCGGCCGCGGGGCTGGGCATGTGGGTCGCCGAGGGCG
>CAZADU010000510.1:0-1718 GCA_964483945.1 uncultured bacterium | reverse complement strand
CGGTTCACACGGCCGCGTGGTGCCGCAGGTGCCGCTGCCCGACCCGCCCGCGGTGCTCGAAGCACGTGCGCGCGACCACTTGCGCGCATTGGGTGTGCCGCTGCAGTCGCGCGCCACCGCGCGTGGGTTCCTCTATGCGCGCGACCGCGTCGAACACATCGCCGCGACGGACCGCTCGCCCGACCGTTGGCGGCGCATCGACAGCGAGCGCCCCGCGGTGGTGCGCTTCTGGGCGCGCACGAGTGCGACGAGCCTGGAGCCATGGCACTGGCGGCAGACCATCTCGCCGAGCGACCCCCCGCTCACTCAACCCGGCATGGCGCTGGCCGAGGTGGACACGCGCGGTCGGTTGGAACGGCTCGCGGTCGTGCCCAGTGCCCGGGACGCTGCCGCGGCCGTCGTGGCACCCGACTGGGCCCCGCTCTTCGCCGCCGCCGGGCTGGACTCCTCCAGCTTCCACCCCGTGCCGCCGCACGGGCCGCTGCCGGCCTACGCCGACACTCGCGCGGCGTGGGAGGGCGTGGACCCCGCCGCTCCCGCATCACCGCTGCACGTCGAAGCCGCAGCACTTGGCGGCCGAGTCGTGTCGTTCGCGCTCACCGAGGGTGGTGAGCGTGGCGCGAGGGCCGTGCCGGCGATCGGCGACGGCGTGCCGGCCCGATCGCAGAATGTGCGCGCGACACTGCTGGTGCTGTCGTTCCTGCTGGCCGCCTGGCTGGCGCGGCGCCACTTGCGCGCGGGGGACGGCGACCGCAAACGCGCGATCCGTGCCGCCTCGGTGGTGATGGGGCTGCGCTTCGCGCACTGGATCCTCTCGGGTCACCCGGTGGCGGGCGACGTGCCCGGGCAGTTCGCGCTGGCTCTCGCCTGGGCGCTTTATGATTTTGCCTACATGCGCATCTTCTATCTCGCGGTCGAGCCCTACGTGCGCAAGCTGTGGCCGCGCATCCTGATCTCGTGGGTACGCTTGATCGACGGCCGCTTCCGCGATCCGATCATCGGGCGTGACCTGCTGGTCGGCTCGCTCCTGGGCGTGGCGCTCAACCTCGGCACGGTCGCGCACCGGATGGCCCCGACGCTGTGGGGCGCTCCGCCCGGCCGCCCCGACAACGTGGGATTCGTGGAGCCTGCGCTCTCGATCCTGATGGGCACCTGGCCGCAACTGGCGCAAGGCATCGAGTCGGTGCGTTCGTCGATCATCCTGGCGCTGTGCTTCATCGTCGTGCTCGTGGTCATGCGATTACTGGTACGCCATGGCGGGATCGCGATCGCGCTCGCGTTCGCCCTGTTCGTGCCACTCGGCATGCCGCTGGGCGACGTGGAGTGGCTCGATGTGCTGTTCGCGAGTACCTGGGTGGCAGCCCTGCTGTTCGTGCTGTTCAGATTCGGCCTGGTCGCGGCCACGGTGAGCATCTCGGTGAACGCCGTGCTGCAGTCCACGCCCCTCCACGGCAGTCCCTCGCACTGGTCGGCGCCGGGCACGGCGCTGCAGTTGGCCATCATCACGGGTGGAGCGGTGTGGGGGCTCTACATCGCGCTCGGCCGCCGCGACATGAAACCGCCCGTCGCGCACACCTGATCGGCGGCGCGCGGGGAGCACGCGGTTAGAGCACGCACGCGGGGAGCGCACACGCGGTGTGAGTGCACGCGCGGGGAGCGCACAGCCGGGGAGAGTGCCTTGCCCGACCTCATGCAGCGTGCCTATAGTCACGCGTTCG
>CAZADU010000509.1:0-2358 GCA_964483945.1 uncultured bacterium | reverse complement strand
GTCGGCCCACGCGCGGCAGCCGGTACCTACACGGCCAAGCTGACCAAGAACAAGGAGACATTCACCACTACGTTCCGGCTGGTGCCGGACAGTCGCGCGACACACACGGCCGAAGAGCGGGCCGAGCAGGTGAAGCAGGTGAACAGGCTCTACGCGATGCTGGGCGATCTCACCTACACCGCTGACGGCGTGCAGGCGATGCGCGACTCGGCGCGTGTGCGCGCGAATGCGCTGGGCAAGGACGCGCTGGCCGGCAAGCTCAAGGCCTTCGCGGACCGCATGGAGTCGTTCCGCGGCACGCTCGTGGCGGCGAAGGAGGGCGGCCGGCTCTCGGGCGAGGAGCGCCTGCGCGAGCAACTGGGCGACCTGTACGGAAAAGTGAACGGCTACGATGGCCGGCCGACGAACGGGCAGATCGCACTCGCGGGCGTGCTCGAGGGCGAGCTGCGCAAGGGGCAGTCCGATTTCGAGGCGATGCTCACGAAGGATCTGCCGGCTCTGAACTCGGGGTTGCGCTCGAAGAAGCAGCCGGAGCTGGTTCGCGAATCGCGGGAAGCCTGGGACAAGCGGTCGGAAGATTCTTCCAAGGGTGGCTCGGGCGGGCTGGAGTTCGTGCGTGCGATCGACGCTCGCTGGCCGCTGAGTTGGTGAACCCAGTCGCTCTCTACCTCAGTGGCCACTGCTGCTGCGGCTGCTGGTGGGCGACGGCTGGCGAACGCTGCGTGTTCGCGTGGTGTTGAGTTTGCAGGCTGAAGCTTGAACGCTCAGTCCGCGCGCTTCACCAACACCAGCGCATAGCCCATCGTGCCGCGTCCCCAGCGCTGGTAGGCCGCCGCCCAGCGCTCGATGCGTTCGCGGAAGGCCGGGGAGTCGAAGTCGTCGGGGTGTGAGTCGCACCACGCGCGCATGTGCGCGGCGTAGGCGTGTTCATAGTCGTCCCACTCATCGGTTGTGCTCTCGCGACAGTCGAGCACTTGCCAGCCGGCGTCCTCGGCCGCCGACAGCGTGAGCGGTAGCGATTGCTGTTCGCCCTCCTGGCTGTCGATGGCGGCCAGATACGCAGGTGCCGGAGCTTGCCTCCAATAGCCCGGGCCTAACAGCGCAAGGCCGCCCGGGGCCACCAGCCGTCGCATGCCCGTGAGTGCTTCCCGCCAGCCGCCGAACGCGTGCAGCGCGCCGGCGCACAGGCCGAGCGTGAACCCGGCGTCGGGGAGCTTTGTGACTTCCAACTTTGCCTCGATGATCACGGCACGGTTGCCGTGCAGTCGCCGGGCGACGCGTTGGCGCGCATCCGCGGCGAAGGTGGGGTTCGGTTCGATCCCGAGACCTCGGCCGCCGAGCCGCTCGAGCGTGCGCACCAGCATCTCGCCCTTGCCGCAACCCACGTCGAGCACCCGTGGCTCGGGTGGGGTCGCGGGCGGGATTGGCGAGGCGAGCCGGGTGAGCCGGGCGATCCGGTCGAGCAGCACGTCCAGGCTCGCAGCGCTCACGGGCCCCAGTAGATCACGCCCCTTGTGTGCGAGCGTCGTGAACCGGAACGGGTCGGTTGCGCTCAGCGCTTTTTCCTCGCGGCATGCTCCTCGCCCCACTGCGCCATCATGCGCAGCGCCTGCTGGAGGCGGCGTACTCTCGTCTCGGGCCGCTTCGCCTCTTCGATGAACTCCACGTAGCCGCGGCGGTGCGAGGGGGGCATGGCGGCGTACGCGGCGCGCGCGGCCGGGTCGCTGCGGAGCGCCTGTTCGAGTTCGCGCGGTGTCTCCACGATGCGCGGAGCGCGGTCCACTTCGAGGCCGATCTGCACGCGGTCGCCCGGCTCGACGCCCGAGCGCTCGCGCATGTCGGCGTTGAACAGGATGAAGTGGCCCCCGTCGCAGTCGGGGCGCGCAGTGCGGCGAAACGTCACACCGTCCACGTTCACGATCAGGTTCGCCATGCCGCGTGTGCCGAGCCACGCGCTGGCTTCGGGGCTCAGGAACAGATGCGGCCAGCTTCCGGTGGGACCGTTCTCGGCGAGCACGGTGGTGAACGCGAAGTCCAAGGCCACAGAGCGCGGCTGCTTGCCGCGTGACGCCGCTCGCGCAGGCTTCTGGCGCTTGGCCGCCACCGTCGCTGCGGCGAGCTTGGTCGCCCGAGCGGACTTCGACTTCAGCGCACGTTTCTTCGCCGCGCTGTTGCTGATCACCCGGGTCGCTCGCACCGCGACCTTGCGGGCACCGCGCTTCACAGCCGTGGCGGTGGGCATGGCCGTCAGCTCCGCGCCGGGCTCGCGCTCGCGCGGCCCTGGTCGATGTACGCCTTCTTCAGCCGCATCATCAGCTCGATGCGGCGGTCATACAGCCGCCTGCGCGGCCGCGGCGC
>CAZADU010000508.1:0-6876 GCA_964483945.1 uncultured bacterium | reverse complement strand
CAAGAGTGCGAAGCGACTGGTCGAGCGCGAGAAGCCCGAGGTGTGGGACATCCTCGGAGAGATCATCGAGAACCACCCGGTGCTGCTGAACCGTGCGCCGACGCTGCACCGCCTGGGCATCCAGGGCTTCGAACCGGTGCTGGTCGAGGGCAAGGCCATCCGCATCCACCCGATGGTCTGCCAGGCGTTCAATGCCGACTTCGACGGCGACCAGATGGCCGTGCACGTGCCGCTGTCGTTCGAGGCGCAGATCGAGACCAGCCTGCTCATGCTCAGCACGCAGAACATCCTGTCCCCGGCGAGCGGCCGTCCCTTGGCCACGCCGCATCAGGACATCGTGCTCGGCTGCCACTACCTGACGAAGGACCGTGGTGACCAGCTGGACCCGCGCGCGGCCGAGGCGAAGCTGGCCGTGGCCGACCCGATGCGGTTGCGCAAGTTCTACAGCCCCGAAGAGGTGCGCGCGGCTCACGACAACCAGGAGCTGCGCCTGCACGGGCGCATCGCGCT
This sequence comes from uncultured bacterium, assembly GCA_964483945.1. Classification (GTDB taxonomy): domain Bacteria; phylum Eisenbacteria; class RBG-16-71-46; order RBG-16-71-46; family RBG-16-71-46; genus JAIOPA01. The sequence goes on along the minus strand of CAZADU010000508.1, from coordinate 6,366 downwards.
GCTCGCGCGAAGCGTGCCGATGCACAAGCCCGACTCCCCGCGCTGGCTCGTCACGACGGCCGGCCGCGTGCTGTTCAACGACGTGGTGCCGGGCGACCTCGGGTTCCAGAACGACACGATGGACAAGAAGAAGCTCGAGAACATCGTGAGCAAGTGCTTCGCCAAGCTCGGCAGCGAGGTCACATCGGATCTGCTCGATGCGCTCAAGGACCTGGGCTTCAAGTACGCCACCCAGGGCGCATTCACCGTGGGCATCGACGACGTGCGCATCCCGCCCGAGAAGGATCTCACCATCGCCAAGGCGCGCACCGAGGTGGACCGCATCAACGTGGCCTACCGCAATGGTGCCATCACCGAAGGCGAGCGCTATAACAAGGTCATCGACACTTGGACGCACGCCACCACGGAGGTCGAGCAGCTCACGTTCGACGGGCTGAAGGGCGATCGCGAAGGCTTCAACCCGATCTTCATGATGGCCGATTCCGGCTCGCGCGGTAACCGCGAGCAGATCCGCCAGCTCGCGGGCATGCGTGGCCTCATGGCCAAGCCGCAGAAGAAGATCACCGGCGGCATCGGCGAGATCATCGAGTCGCCGGTCGTCCACAACTTCAAGGAAGGTCTCACCGTGCTCGAGTACTTCATCTCGACGCACGGCGCGCGCAAGGGCCTGGCCGACACGGCGCTCAAGACGGCCGACGCCGGCTACCTCACCCGCCGCCTCGTGGACGTCGCACAGGACGTCATCATCAACGAGGAGGACTGCGGCACCATCCGCGGCCTGTCGGTGGGTGCGCTCAAGGATGGAGAAGACATCATCGAGCCGCTGGCGGACCGCGTGCTCGGCCGTGTGTCGGCCGAGGACGTCATGCACCCGATCACCAACGAGATCATCGCCGAGAACGGCGAGATGATCGACGAGGTGGTGCAGAAGCGTGTCGATGAGGCGGCGAAGGCCGGCTTGCAGAAGATGCGCATCCGCTCAGTGCTCACCTGCGACGCCCGCCGCGGCGTGTGTGCGAAGTGCTACGGCCGCAACCTGGCCACCGGCCGCATGGTGGACCTCGGCGAGGCCACCGGTGTGATCGCCGCGCAGTCCATCGGCGAGCCGGGCACCCAGCTCACGCTGCGCACGTTCCACATCGGCGGTACCGCCAGCCGCATCGTCGAGTCGTCGAAGACTCCGGCGAAGGACCCGGGCAAGGTGCGCTTCGTGGACCTGGAGACCGTCAAGTACCAGGGCACGGACCTGGACGGCGACCTGTGGGTCGGCGTCTCGCACGGCGCCGAGATGGAGCTCTTGGACGGCGACCGCGTGAAGCAGCGCTTCAACGTGCCTTACGGCGCGCACCTCTATGTCCAGGACGGGCAGTCCGTCGAACGCGACGCGGTGCTGTTCGAGTGGGACATCTACAACAATCCCATCGTCACCCAGGCGTCTGGCACGGTGCGATTCGTGGACGTGAAGGAGAAGGTCACGGTCCGCGACGAGGTGGACGACACGACGGGCTTGAAGCTCCTGGTCATCATGGAGGATCGCAACAAGGAGCTGCAGCCTGCGATCGACATCCTCGACCAGCAGGGTCACAAGCTCGCTCACTACCCCTTGCCGACCGGTGCCCGTCTCGAGGTTCGTGACGGTCAGCGTGTGGGCTCGGGCCAGGTGCTCGTGAAGACGCGACGAGAGGCATCCAAGACCCGCGACATCACCGGCGGTCTGCCGCGTGTCGCCGAGCTGTTCGAGGCGCGCCGGCCGAAGGACGCGTCCATCGTCGCCGAGATCGATGGCGCCGTGGAGTATGTGGGTGTGACGCGCGGCATGCGCAAGTACGTCATCAAGGGTGAGGACGGGCAGGATCAGGAAGCGCTGATCCCGCAGGGCCGCCATGTGTACGTACAGAACGGCAGCGTGGTGCGCGCCGGGGACCGCCTGACTGAGGGGCCCATCAATCCGCACGACATCCTCAAGATCAAGGGCATCGAGGAGGTGCAGGAGTACCTCGTGAACGAGATCCAGGAGGTCTACCGCCTGCAGGGCGTGCGCATCGACGACAAGCACATCGAGGTCATCGTGCGTCAGATGCTGCAGAAGGTGCGGATCGACGATCCGGGCAACACGGCGTTCCTCGAGGGCGAGCATGTCGACCGCCTCGTTGTCCTCGAGGAGAACGAGAAGATGATGGGCGAGGGCCAGCAGCCTGCGACGTTCCTGCCGCTGTTGTTGGGCATCACCAAGGCCTCGCTTAGCACCGAGAGCTTCATCTCGGCAGCCTCGTTCCAGGAGACCACGCGCGTGCTCACCGAAGCCACCATCCACGGCAAGGTGGACCAGCTGCGCGGCCTCAAGGAGAACGTCATCATCGGCCACCTCATCCCGGCCGGGACGGGGCTGCCGGTCTACCGGCGGGTGCGCCTCGAGGCAGAGAAGGAAGCCGCTGCTCCCTTGCTCGAGCTCGAGGGCGAAGGCGCGCAGCTGGCCTGAACAATTGCTTTGCAAATAGCCACAGCAAGCCGGATGCCGGAGCCCCTCGAATAGGGGCCCGGCTTGCATCTCCCGGCTTGACATCAGGATGCGAGAGACCATAGATTGCTCGGCCTGCGCGGTTCACGGCGTAGCTTCACCTTATCTCGATGCCGTGCCCACTACCCGCGCGATCCAGCAGATTCCCAGCTGATTCTCAGAAGCATTCGGGGGTTCGACTGTGCCCACTTTGAGCCAGCTCGTCCGTCACGGACGGCGGCCACAGAAGACCAAGACGGGTGCGCCTGCATTGAAGGCCTGCCCGCAGAAGCGCGGCGTCTGCACTCGCGTGTACACGACCACGCCCAAGAAGCCGAACTCGGCCCTCCGCAAGGTGGCCCGTGTCCGGCTGACGAATGGTATCGAAGTCACCGCATACATCCCTGGCGAGGGCCACAATCTTCAGGAACACTCGATCGTGCTCATTCGCGGCGGCCGAGTGAAGGACCTTCCCGGCGTGCGCTACCACATTGTGCGCGGCACGCTCGACGCCAGCGGAGTGAACGGCCGCAAGCAGAGCCGTTCCAAATACGGCACCAAGAGCAAGTAAGCAGTCATGAATCACCAGGGTGGTGCGGGTGCGTCAAGCCCGCAGCACGCCGCGTTGTCGTCTTTTTGCATGATGCGCGCCTCCGGCGCGTGAACAACTCGCGCCTCCCGGCGCCTCGGATTCGGAGACTCACGACATGCCTCGCAAAGGTTACATCCCGCGCCGCGAGTCGGCAGCGGACCCCAAGTACGACAGCGTGCTCGTGACGCGCTTCATCAACGCGATCATGACGGGCGGGAAGCGATCCATCGCCGAGGGGCACTTCTACAAGGCCATGTCGATGGCGGAAGAGAAGTCGGGCCAGGAGGCCATGGTCATCTTGAAGCTGGCCATGAATAACGTGAAGCCGGTGCTCGAGGTGAAGTCGCGCCGCGTCGGTGGCGCGAACTACCAGGTGCCGGTGGAGGTCCGTCCGGATCGCCGCAACGCACTCGCGACGCGCTGGATCATCAGTTTCGCGCGGGCCCGTCCGGATCACACCTTCGCCGAGAAGTTCGCGGCGGAGATCCTGGCGGCGTCGCGCAACGAGGGCGGCGCAGTCAAGAAGCGCGAAGACACACACAAGATGGCGGAGGCCAACAAGGCCTTCGCGCACTACCGCTGGTAACTCGGTCGTGACGAAGGCCGGCCCTCGGGCCGGTCTGGCTCTCGGGGGGCATGCCCCCTCTGGGGTTGATCCGTTCGCGGCCGGCTGAACGTCTCATCACCGCACTTTCCTCACCGAAAGGCAGGTGGTGTACCCGAAGTCTCGAACAATCCTGAAGGAAGTGAGCCCATGGCTCGGCAGACTGCGCTCGACAAATATCGAAATATCGGGATCATGGCCCATATCGACGCGGGCAAGACCACGTTGACCGAGCGCGTCCTCTTCTATACGGGTCGCATCCACCGCGTGGGCGAGGTGCATGACGGCGCCGCCACGATGGACTGGATGGAGCAGGAGCGGGAGCGTGGCATCACGATCACCTCCGCCGCCACCACCGCGTCCTGGCGAGACCACCGCATCAACATCATCGACACCCCCGGCCACGTGGACTTCACCGTCGAGGTGGAGCGCTCGCTGCGCGTCCTCGATGGCGCGGTCGCCGTGTTCTGCGCCGTGGGCGGTGTCGAGCCGCAGTCCGAGACCGTTTGGCGCCAGGCCGACAAGTACAACGTGCCGCGCATCGCGTTCGTCAACAAGATGGACCGCGTCGGCGCCGACTTCGAGAACGTGGTCCAGATGATGAAGGACCGCCTCGGCGCGAAGCCCGTGCCGCTCAACGTCCCCATGTTCGCCGGCGACACGTTCCAGGGCACCATCGACCTCGTCGAGATGAAGGCGCACACGTACGAGGACGGCTCGCAGGGCACCAAGCTCATCGAAAGTGACATTCCGCGCGACCTTCTCGACATGGCGAACGCCGCCCGCTTCCGCCTGCTGGAGGCCGTGGCCGAGTTCGACGAGCAGTTGCTGGACGACTACCTGCACGAGAAGCCGTACACCGCCGAGGACCTCCGCCGCGCGATCCGCAAGGGCACGCTGGTCGGCGTGATCAACCCGGTGTTGTGCGGTTCGGCGTTCAAGAACAAGGGTGTGCAGAAGCTGCTCGACGCCGTCGTGGAGTTCCTGCCCTCGCCGTTGGACAAGCCGCCGATCAAGGGGCACGACGCCTCCTCGTTCGAGCATGTCGAGCGCTCACCCCAGGACGCCTCGCCGTTCTCGGCGCTGGCGTTCAAGATCATGACCGACCCCTACGTCGGTAAGCTGACGTTCTTCCGTGTCTATTCCGGCAAGTGCGCGACCGGCGACACCGTGCTCAACTCCGTGACCGGCAACAAGGAGCGCATCGGCCGCCTGGTTCAGATGCACGCCAACAAGCGCGAGGAGATCACCGAGGTCATGGCCGGCGACATCGCGGCCGGCATCGGCTTCAAGAAGGTCACCACGGGTCACACGCTGTGCTCGCTCGATCATGCCATCGTGCTCGAGGCCATGACGTTCCCCGAGCCGGTCGTGGACGTGGCCATCGAGCCCAAGTCCAAGGTCGACGAGGAGAAGATGTCGGTCGCGCTGCAGCGCCTGGCCGAAGAGGATCCGACGTTCCGGGTGCGCACCGACGAGGAGACCGCACAGACGGTCATCTCGGGCATGGGCGAGCTGCACCTCGAGATCATCGTGGACCGCATGAAGCGCGAGTTCACAGTGGACGCGAACGTCGGCAAGCCCCAGGTCGCCTACCGCGAGACCATCACCGCCGCGGCCGAGCAGCGCCACCGCTTCATCCGCCAGACGGGTGGCAAGGGCATGTTCGGCGACGTCACCATCAGGATCGAGCCGCAGGCGCCGGGCACGGGCTTCACGTTCGAGAACGAGATTGTCGGCGGTGTGATCCCCAAGGAGTACATTCCGGCCGTCGAGAAGGGGATCGAGGAAGCGCTCAAGAACGGCATCGTCGCGGGCTACCCCATGGTGGACATCATGGTTCGCCTGATCGACGGCTCCTACCACGACGTCGATTCGTCAGAGATGGCGTTCAAGATCGCGGGTTCGATCGCGTTCAAGGAGGCTTGTGCCAAGGCCAAGCCTCGCCTGCTCGAGCCGATCATGGATGTCGAGGTGGTGGTGCCCGACGAGTACATGGGCGACATCATCGGCGACTTGTCGTCACGCCGCGGTCGCATCGGCGGTATGTTCCAGCGGGGTACGGCGCGCGTGATCGCGGCGTCGGTCCCGCTCGCGGAGATGTTCGGGTACGCGACGCGCATGCGGTCGATCTCGCAGGGCCGCGCCGTGTACTCCATGCAGTTCTCGCGATACGACTCGCTGCCCCAGGCGGTGGCGGACGAGATCATCGCCAAGGCGAAGAGCTGAGACAGACGAGATACGGCGCCGGGCGGCAGAGCCGCTGGCGGCGCCTGAAGAACGACGCAACGAGTCACTGACGGAGGCCCAGCGATGGCAAAGCAGAAATTCGAACGCAACAAGCCGCACGTGAACGTCGGCACGATCGGGCACGTGGACCACGGCAAGACGACGCTGACGGCGGCGATCACGATGGTGTTGTCGCAGAACAACCCGAAGATCGCGGTGCGCGATTACGGGTCGATCGACAACGCGCCGGAAGAGCGCGAGCGCGGCATCACCATCGCGACGGCTCACGTGGAGTACGAGACGGCCAACCGCCACTACGCGCACGTGGACTGCCCGGGACACGCCGACTACATCAAGAACATGATCACCGGCGCCGCGCAGATGGACGGCGCGATCCTGGTGGTCTCGGCTGCCGACGGCCCGATGCCGCAGACGCGCGAGCAC
>CAZADU010000507.1:0-7551 GCA_964483945.1 uncultured bacterium | reverse complement strand
ATGAGGTCGCCGGCCTGGAGGTTCCCCGGACGCTCGGCCCCGCCGCGCCGCAGCAGCGCCCGCACCCGGGCCAGCAGCGTGCGCGGGCTGAACGGCTTGGTGAGGTAGTCGTCGGCGCCCTGCTCGAATCCGAGCAGCTTGTCCATCTCGGCCGAGCGGGCGGTCAGCACCAGTACCGGCAGCTCGTGCGTCAATGGCTCGGCTCGCAGCTCGCGGACGATCTCGAGTCCGTTCATACCGGGCAGCATGAGATCGAGCACGAGCGCGTCGGGGCGTGAGGCAAACAGCTGTTGCAGTCCCTCTTCGCCATCCGCGGCGGTGGCCACGCGAAAGCCCGCCTTCTCGAGGTTGTACTTGACGAGGTCGCGAATCTCCTTCTCGTCCTCGATCACCATCACCAGTTCGCTCACGTGCGCCCTCCGGTGCGCATGTAATCACCCGGTCGGTGCCGCGTCCATTCGGCCCGGCCGCGATCTCTTGCCGGAAGGTCAAATTTGCGCGCGACCGCCCTTGCTTTGCTAGTGTCCGCCGCTGCCCATGGCACTCCATCCCGGCATCGGCGGCACGGTCCTCGACCGGCTCGGTCCGCGGGACGTCCCCGAGGTGCTGTCGTACCTCGAGGACGACCCGGTACTGAACGTGTACCTGGTCGCACTCGTGTTGCGCGACGCGCTGGCCCGCCCGAACGACGCCTGGTGGGGTGCGCGTCGCGGCGGCCGGCTGTGCGCGGTCCTCTACGTCGGGGTGAACTCGGGTGCGGTGCTGCCCTCGGGCCGCGACCGCGAGGCGCTCGAGCAACTGGGCGAGTGCGCCGCGCGCGAGCTGGCCGAACGTCCCGTGCGCGTGCAAGTGATCGGAGCCAGCCCCGCCGTCTCCGCGGTGCGCGAACGCTTCAGCGGCGAGGGGCTGGCGCTACGCCTGGAGCGCTCGCAGGTCTACATGGCACTCGCGCGCACACCGGGCGAGGCGGGCACGCTGTGCCCCGAGCTGCGCACGGCGAAGCGCGAGGACTATTCGTTCCTCTACCACGCGGGCGCCGAGCTGCGCTCCGAGGAACTGCTCGAGGACCCGCGCGAGGTGGACCCGGTCTCCTACGCCAGACGGGTCGAGGAAGAGTGCCGCGATGGCTGGACGTGGGTGATGCGCGATGCGCGCGGGCTGTGCTTCCGCGCCGGCATCAGCGCGCTCACACCCGACGCCGCGCAGGTCTCGGGCGTGTATGTGCCGCCGCCGCTGCGCGGCCAGGGCATCGCCCGCCGAGCACTGGGTGAGCTCTGTGCGCGGCTGCTCATGCGCACACGCCATGTGTGTTTGTTCGTGAACGACTTCAACGCCCCGGCGATCGCGCTCTACCGCCGGCTGGGCTTCGCGACGCTCGCGGAATGGACATCGGCGTTCTACCTGAGAGACGCGGCCTCCGGCCGCGAGTGAATCGGCGGCCGCGCGGGCGGCGAACCGGCCCCGCGTTGCCGGAACCCATCGCACACCGGAGTTGACCCGCGCAGGTCCCGGGCCGATACACTCGGCGGACGCGAACACCGGAGGCACCCCGTGCGGCTCGCCGCCATCGACATCGGCACCAACTCGATTCACATGGTCATCGCCGAGGCGACTCGCGGCGATGCGTTCACCGTGCTGGACCGCGAGCGTGACGTGGTGCAGGTGGGCCGCGGCTCGTTCCACGAGGGCCGGCTGCAGCCCGAAGCGATGCGGCGCACCGCGCTCGCGCTCAAGCGCTTCGTACAACTGGCGCGACGCCATTCCGTGGACCGCATCCTGTGCACCGCCACGGCCGCAGTGCGCGAAGCACGCAACGGTGGCGACTTCCTGCGCCTCGCCCGGCGCGAGTCCGGCGTGTCCCCGCGTGTCATCCCGAGCGAGGAGGAGGGCCGCCTCATTCATCTCGCGGTGCAATCCGCGCTGCACCTGCCCGAGCGGCCAGCACTGCTCGTGGACATCGGCGGCGGCAGCGCGCAGCTTGTGCATGTACGAGGCAGCGAGCTGCTGCGCGTCGCGGGCGTACCGCTCGGTGCGCTAAGGCTCACCGAGACGCTGCTCGAACGCGACCCACCCAGCGAGAACGAGGTGGACCGGTTGCGCCGGCACGCGCGCAAGCTGTTACGCCGCGCCCTCGAGAGCTTCGAGGGGCCGCCTCCCGATGAGGTGTACGGCTCGTCGGGCTCGATCCACGCGCTCGCCGCACTCGTGCACCAGGAGGAGCATGGCCGCGCGCTGCCGCAACTGAACGGTCACGTGCTGGCGCTCGACGGACTCGCGGAGCTGACCCGTCGGCTCGAACGCATGCCACGAGCGCAGCGTGAGCGCCTGCCCGGCGTGGACGCCGCGCGCGCCGAGATCCTGTTGCCGGGTGCGGTCGTGCTGGAACAGGTACTGCGCCTCGTCGGTGCTGCCGGGATCACGCTTTCGGACTACGGTGTGCGCGAGGGGCTCGTCACGGACTGGTTGCGACGGCACGACCGCGAGCTCAGCACGATCGAGTCCGCCGGAGATCTCCGATTGCGCAGCGTGTTTGGACTGCTCGGTCGATTCGACCCCGACGGGCACCACGCGCGCCACGTCGCGTTCCTGTCGCTGCGGTTGTTCGACGAGCTGCGTCCGTGGCACGGGCTCGGCGTTCGCGAGCGCGAATGGCTGCAGTACGCGGGGCTGCTGCACGACGTGGGTTCGTCCGTGGCGTATGACGGCCACGCCCAACACTCGTCGTACGTCATTCGCAACGGCGGCCTGCGCGGTCTCGCCGGCGAGGAGGTCGAGGTGGTGGCCGCGGTCGCGCGCCACCATGGCGGGTCGCGGCCGCGGCGCAAGCGGGACGAAGCTTTCGCAGCATTGTCCAAACCGCTGCGCCGCACGGTGCGCTGGCTGTCGGCGATGCTGCGCGTGGCCGAGGGGCTCGACCGCAGCCACTACCAGCTGGTGCGTGGCGTGGTCGTGCGCCGCCGTCGCAGCGGCTTCGTGCTCGTGGTGGACGCGCGCCGTCACGCACAACTCGAACTTTGGGCCGGCCGGCGCCGAGCCGCCGACCTGGCGAGGCTGCTCGGTCATGCCGTCGTGGTCGAACCCGCCACGGGCGAGGTCAGCGCTTCGCGAGCGCGGCGTGCCGTCGGCGCAACCGTTCCAGCCCCGCGCGCCGCCGCCGCTCGAGCGCCGGAACCAGCGGCCGCCCCGCCGGCTCGCGCCCTTTCAGGAACGCGGCCAGGCTCGACAGGTCGTTCAGTTCCCCCAACGAGTGCTGCCAAGCCCGGATCCGCTCAACGCGAGGGCGCAAGCGATCCCTTGTCGCGCGAGCGAGCGACTCCTCCGCGTACCGCCAGCGCTTGAGCGCAAGCCGCGCGCGATGCAGCGCAGCGGCACCACCGTCCTCGAGACCGCGAGCGAGCGCCTTGAGCGCGGCCTCCCGCCAGCGCCGAACCCGCTGCTTCGCACGCCCAACCCGGATTCCGCGTGACTCGAGCCGCGCGGCCGCCCTCTGCGCGAACCCGGCGAGCCGCGCCGCGGCGCCGTCGGGAAGCACGCGCGCGCCCTCATGCGCGACCAACTCCGCGAGCCACGCGTGCCTCGTTGCCGCGGGCACGCGAGCCAGCCCTGCCGCCCCGCGCTCGATCAACTCGCGCAGCACTTCGGTCTCGCGCACAGGTCCCGCAGCACGACGCAATACTCGTGACGCTCTCCGTGCGGCGCGCCCCGCCAGTCCGCCGCCCCACAGGCGCAGCGTCGTATCGAGGCGCCGGCAGGCGACGCGCAGGTCGTGGATGGCTCCGGGGGTGGCGCTCGCGACCCCCGCGGCGTGACCCGCCACCGCCGCGGCGAGCGCTCGCACGCGGGCGGACGCGGCGCGCTTCATGCCGCCGGGCCCGCCACCCTTCGCGTCAGCTGGCGCGTCACGCTGTCGCTCAGTTCTTCGGCGATGTCGTCCACGGCACGGGAGGCATCGAGCGTGTAGAAGCCAAAGTCTCGCGCCAGCGAATCGAGCTCCTCGATGATCCGGCCCTGGTAGCGCACGAACGAATCGTAGAGGTCGTCCCCCATCGGCACGTCCATGCCCGATTCCCAGTAGTCGAACGGCCCGTCCGCAAGCACGCGCGGCACGAGCTGCTCGGGCGTGATGCGCAGGTAGAACACGGCGTCAGGACGCAGTGCGAACGAGTACACCTGCCGTATCCAGCCCGGATCAGCGCCGCGCACGATGGCGCGGGCAATCAACGAATAGATGTAGCGGTCGGTGATCATCACGAACCCGGCGCGCAGCGCGGGTAGGATCTGCTTCTCGAGCCGGTCCGCGAAGTCGGTCGCATAGAACAGGTTGTACGCATTTGCGCCGAGCGTGTTGCCTTCCTTCGCGTCGCGGATGCCGCGGCTGGCGAGGTCGGAGCGTGTGAATCCGGTCTCGGCGACCGCGTAGCCCACGCGCTCGAGATGCGTGCGCAGCAGGTTCACGTGCGTGGTGCGGCCCACGCCGTCCGGCCCTTCGATGACGATGAGCCAGCCCGAGAGATCGTCCAGCCTCGTGCCGGGGATGCCCTGACCGTAGGATTCGAAATGCTTCACGGGTGCCATTCGGGCTCCGGGCTGGTCGCGCGCGGGTCGCACGCGATGTCGTGAAGGTGCGGGCGGATGAGGTCGCGCAGCACACGCTGCTGCGCCTCGACGGGCAGCGTCGCGTCCATCACGGCGAGGCCGTATTCGGGCACGATGCGCTCGTACTCCTCTTGGATGCGCTGCTGGAACAACCGGTAGCTCTCGGTCGGATCGGCGTGCAGGCCGAGGTCCATGCCAGCCTCGTACCACTTGAGCTTCGGCCGACCGGACAGGATGCGATAGAGCGCCACGTCGAGCGGCACGCGGTAGTAGACCGCGAGCGACGGCCGGACCGCGAAACGGTAGAGCGAGCGCACCCATTGCCGGTCCACGCCGCGCGCGACGTCGCGCGCGAATGCCGTGTACACGTAGCGGTCGGCGAGCACGATGGCCCCGGCCTTGAGCGCGGGCACGATGTCGCGCTCGACGCGATCGGAGAAGTCGGTGGCGTGGATGAGCGAGAACGTGAGCGGCGTGAGCAACTGGCGCTTCTTGCCTCGCCGTGTGGTGGTGCGCACGATCGGCGACGAGTTCCACTCGCTGAAGATCACCAGGTGGCCCTCGCTGCGCAGCCACTGCGCGAGCAGCGACAACTGCGTGCTCTTACCCGAGCCGTCAATGCCCTCGACGATGAACAGCTTGCCGGGGTAGGGATTCGGAAGGCGTCCGAACGCGTCGTCGGGGCTCAAGCCGGGCTTCTCTTTCGCTTCCGCCGGACGGCACACAGGGCGCTAGGGGCAAGCCACCAGCGCAGGCGAGTGCCGCCAGGGCCGGGGGCGCTCCATTCGAGCGAGCAGGCGCCGGCCTTCTTGAATACGAGTGAGCGGGGGCTCATTCCCAGCAGGGCTGCGGCCAGTTCGCCGAGCTCAGGCTCGTGTCCGACCAGCGCGACGACCGCGTCCGGGCCTTCGCGCGCGACGGCGCGCAGCAGCGCGCGCTGGTCCGCCTCGGGGGCCAGCAGGGCGATCACCTCCAACCCGCCGCTGGCCCCGAGCTCGCTGGCGAGCAGCCGCGCGGACTCGACGCAGCGAAGCGCCGGGCTGGTGAACACCTTCTCGATGCGCGGCTCGAGCCGGGCCAGTCCGGCGGCGGCACGGCGTGTTCGCTCCACTCCTCGGGGTGTGAGCGGCCGCGCAAGATCGTCCGGCCAGCGTTCGGCATCACGGGGCTCGGCGGGGCCGTGTCGGAACAGGAGGAGTCGCATGTCGTCCAGTCCAGAGAAGGGGCGAGAACGGGGCCCCGCCACGATAGCATGGAAGCCGCGAATCCTTTTGCTGGCAACAGCTTGCGTTGCCGGAAATGGCCGGCGCCGGACTAGCCCAGCAGCCGCTCCGCCACACCCGCCAGCCCGCCCTCGACCGGTTCCACTTCGCCAGCGGGCAGGGAGGCGAGCTCGCGCTTCATGCGCTCCGACGTGTACGGATGCACCAGCCAGAACAGCCGCACGTGCCGCCACTCCGGTTCGCGGCGCTTGAGCGCCAGCGGCAGCGCCAGGTCGAGCGAGAACACGTCGCCCACGACCGCGTCCGGCATTTCTTCGCGCAGCACCAACTCGTAGTCGGGCCGCGCGACGTCCACGCGCATACCGCCGACGGCGAGCCCCTCCCCCACGCCCGGAGCCAGCACGAACTTGCGCGCCGAGCCGCGTAGGCGCAGCTCGCCCGGTGCGTGTTCGGGGTGCACGCGCGCGGGTACGGACGCGTGGCGGAACCAGCGGGCGAGCTTCTCGGTGCCCGAGTTGGACACCACCACGATCTCGACCCCGCCGCCGAGAAGCGAACGGCCGGCGACGGCCGCCGACGGCGTGATGCCCGGTCCGCGGCTCGCCTCGACGCGCTGCACCCCGGCCACGTGAGCGCGGCCGCCGAACGCGTCGAGCGTTGCGCCATCCACTTCGATGGCCGCGGCGAGCCGCGCGGCGAGCGGATCCTCAGCACGCTGCTCGTGCAGGTAGTGCAGCAACGCGCCGTGCTCGGTGAACGGGTCCTCGTCCGCGAACGCCGACAGCCGCCCCGACGAGGCCCAGCCGTAGCGCACGGGGTCGGCGCGCACAGCGACGCGAGCGCGCACCACCCAGTCGCGAACCTGTCGCCGCTCCCCCTCCCCCACCAGCGCCTCGAGCGCGGCGTCCAGCTCCTCACCGTGCGCGCGGCCCTCTTCGCTCGGGAACGTCCACACGCCGTCGAAGTCGCTGAGTAGTTTCATGGGGCGCTTGTCTCACGCGGGTCGTACGCTGCGCAACCGGGCCTCCTGACAAGCCCGCCACACCCTTCGCAGCGGGCTTGACCTAGGCGCGGCGAGCGGGCAGCTTGGGCTCACGCTTCCCTCGTTCAAGGATGAACGACCGCCTCGCCCGACACGGAAGAAGGGAGAACTCGTGAAGCGTTCCATCTTCATCGCCACGCTCCTGCTGGTGACCGCCGGCCCCGCGAACGCCCAGATCCAGGGCGCGCTCGCCTCCGGACGCGTACTGCAGCCCAACGAGCATCTGGGTGGCGCCTACCTGACGTTCGACCGCAGCAGTGCGACGCTGCTCGGCCAGTTGCGGTTGTCGTTCTATCCGAACATGGACTTCGGGTTCCAAGGCGGGTTGGCACGCGTCGACGTGGACAACAACACGAGCACGTCGGTGAAGATGGGCGGCGACTTCCGCGCCCAGGTCACCACCCAGGCGGCCGGCTCGCTGATGGACATCGCGCTGGGTGCGGCGATCGGACTAGAGAGCGCCGACGAGTTGAGCCTGCTGTCGGTGGGGCCCCAGGTGACCGTGTCTCGCACGCTCGACTTGGCGTCGCGCTGGGTCGCCTATGGCGGTGCCGCGCTGCTGTTCTCGCGTATCGAGGTCAACCAACAGAAGGACACCGACACGGCCTGCCCCATCCGCCTCGGAATCGAGTACGACCCCAACCCGTACCTGCGCCTGCTCACAGAGGCGCAACTCGCTGTGAGCGATGA
>CAZADU010000506.1:0-2028 GCA_964483945.1 uncultured bacterium | reverse complement strand
GGGAGCGATCCCCGCCAGCACGGCGAGCGCCAGCACGGCGGCGAGCGGTGAACTCGGCCGGTGAGAGACAAGCGACTTCGGGGACGGTTCGACCAATCGTGGCATCGGGGCACCTCGGGGAAGGCGGTCGGGCTCCGCGCGGCGGGAGGCCGGCCGCACGACACTTCTATAAGAGGAGTGGCGAAGGCAGGCGCCGAAGGTTAGGCGCAGGTGAAGTGGCGCTCAAGACCTGAGCGAGGCCGCGCGCCCGCACTGTTACCGGCGATGCGAAATCCGCCACGAGTGCGGTGCTCGGGGCCCGGCTGGACCGTTGGCAGAAAGGCCGTCGTGCATCGTGCACGCCCGACAGGGCAGGCTGGGACCGTGGAGCGACCGGGCCCTCTGCCCCATCCACCATGCTCACAATGAGTTAGAAGCGGCAATCGCGTGGCACATGCTCTGCATGGAAGCTGTGCCCCGTCGTGCGGAGGCTGGCTCCGGCCAGACCGTGCGGGCGGAGCGATCTTAAGGAGGGACCCCTCATGAAGCGACTCTGGATCCTCGCGGCCACGCTCGCGACCTTCGCCAGCGCGCAGCCGCTGCACGCCGAGACCCAGACCTGGTTCGGCTTCCAGGTCGGGATCAGTGGCGGTTCGGCGCCGCCGCCGCCCGTCTTCCGCAGCGAACCTCGCGTCGTGGTCGTAAACGACGTGTACGTCGTGAACGACTCTCGCTGCGAGGACGACGTGTTCCGCGCCAACAACCTGTGGTGGCGCCTGCACGGCGGCTACTGGTACCGCTCGAACAGCTGGAGCGGCCCGTGGCGGACCGTGGACGTTCGCCGCGTGCCGGAGTGCGTGCTGGTCGTACCGGCGAGCCATTGGAAGCATCACCCGCGTCACCGCTCGCGCACGGTGCTCGTCATGCAGGACGACGACCGCGGCCGCGGGTACGGTCGCGGGCACGACAAGAGTCGCGGCAAGGGGCATCGCGACCACGACCACGACTGACGCAGTTTCGCCGTGAACACGACGCCCCCGCGAGATTCGCTCTCGCGGGGGCTCGGGCTTTTGGTGGTAGCGGTCGGCGGCCGCTCACGGGACCTCAGGACGCACCGGCGTGGCTGCAGGCCACAAGTCGCGTGCGCTACCGCGGCCGCTTCCTGCGCCAGACGAGCAGCGGCGGCGTGACCAGCGTGGTGATCGCCACCATCACGACCACGGCCGAATAGACCATGTCGTCCACCACACGCTCGCCGCCGATCGTGAGCGTGCGCCCGATACTCGCGAAGATCAGGCCCACCTCGCCGCGCGGGATCATGCCGAGGCCGATTGCGAACCGGTCCACGCCCTTCTCGAGCGCGCCGAAGGAACAGACCTGCTTGCCGACGACCGCGGCCAGCGTGAGTGCGCCAGCGAACCCGAGCACGCCCGGTTGCGCGAACACGCTCAGGTCCACGCCCATGCCCATGAGCACGAAGAACACGGGCACCAGGAAGCTCGAGATGGGTGCCAACAGGTGGTTCAAGTCGCGCTTCTGCTCGTCGCGCTCGCGCAGCGCCTGGTAGTGCACGTCCTCGAGCACGAGCCCGGCGGCGAATGCGCCGACAATCGGGGCCAAGCCGGCTTTACCGGCGAGGAACGCCGTCAGGAAACAGAACGCCACGCCAAACGACAGCAGCAGGCCCTCGCCCTGCAGCCGTGCCGCGAACCTGAACGTGACGCTCGAGAGCCAGCGGCCGACGATCACCGCGACGATCAGGAACCCGAGTGCCTTGCCGACGATCAAACCCAGTCCCATCAGGTCGAAAGCGCGCCCCGCGTCGGCCGCCGCGATCAGCCCGGTGACCACGGCCAGTACGATCAGTCCCAGCACGTCGTCAATGACCGCGGCCCCGAGGATGATGCGGCCTTCCACGCTCGCCGATCTGCCGAGGTCGCCCAGCACGCGCGCGGTGATGCCCACACTCGTGGCCGCGAGTGTCGCACCCACGAACCAGTGCGACAGGATGTGGTGCCCGCCGAGGAAGCCCTGCGACACGCCGAGCCC
>CAZADU010000505.1:0-7999 GCA_964483945.1 uncultured bacterium | reverse complement strand
CAATCCGCGCCGCAACCCGCTCACCGGCGAGCCGCTGCTGAACGTGTGGGGCTATTCGCCCCTCTCGTTCATGGCGCTGCGAACGGCCTACGCCGCCGCTCCCACCGCCGCCGGCGCGTTGCACGAGTTCCGCGACATGGTGCGCGCGCTCCACCGCGAAGGCCTCGAGGTGATCCTCGACGTGGTGTTCAATCACACCGGCGAGCACGGCGCCGGAGCGCCGCCGGTATCGTGGCGCGGGCTCGACCGCGCCGGCTACTATGTCGTGGATGCCCGCGGCCGCGACCACGATCACACGGGCTGCGGGCACACCTTCGCCTGTGCGCGGCCGGCGGCGGCGCAGCTGATCCTCGACGCGTTGCGATTCTGGGCCGTGGACATGCACGTGGACGGATTTCGTTTCGACCTCGCCTCGACGCTCACGCGCGGCGAGCACGGGGAGCCGCTCGAAGACCCGCCGCTGATCGCGCGCATCGCCTCCGACCCTGCGCTCGCCCACGTCAAACTGATCGCCGAACCCTGGGACACGGGGCTCTACCATGTCGGACGATTCCCGCACCACGGCCGCTTCGCCGAGCTGAACGGGCGGTTCCGCGACGACGTGCGCAACTGGCTGCGCCTGCACGGTCATGGTCCTGGACCGCTCGTCACTCGGCTCGAGGGCTCGCGCGACCTGTACGCCCACGCCAGGCCACTCGGGCACTCCGTGAACTTCATCACCTCGCACGACGGCTACACGCTGGCCGACCTGGTGAGCCACGAGCGCAAGCACAACGAACCGAACGGCGAGCGCAATCGTGATGGCACGCACGACCACCGCAGCTGGAACGGCGGTGCCGAGGGCCCGACGCACGATCCGCACGTGCGCGCCATGCGCGCACGGCAGGCGAGGAATGCCGCCGCGCTGCTACTGCTCTCCCGTGGCGCGCTACTGTGGCTGTGGGGCGATGAATCGCTGCGCTCGCAGCGCGGCAACAACAACGCGTGGTGCCAGGACGGCCCGGCGTGGTGGCTGGACTGGGACGAGCCGGCACGCGCCCCCGCGTTCGGCACATTCGTGCGCGGCCTCAT
Organism: uncultured bacterium; assembly: GCA_964483945.1. Lineage (GTDB taxonomy): Bacteria > Eisenbacteria > RBG-16-71-46 > RBG-16-71-46 > RBG-16-71-46 > JAIOPA01. Next base: position 6,928 of record CAZADU010000505.1, on the reverse strand, counting down.
GGCACTGCGCCGGGCGCATCCGGCGCTCGCTCCCGGTGCCCAGTGCGCATGGAGCGGCGCCTCGCTAGGGCCCCCCGAGCGCTCGCCCGGCGATTCCCGGCTGGCGTGGCGGCTCTCGGACGGCAGCGGCGCGGACCTGCTCCTGCTCGTCAACGGCGAGCGGCACGAGACGCGCTTCGTGATCGCACCGCCGCCGATGGAGCGGACCTGGCACCTGCTCGCCGACACCGCAGCCCTGCCCCCCGCGGACTGGACACCACTGGAGCGTGCCCGGCCCCTTGCGGACGCGGCCACTCGCACGCTCGCCGCTCGCTCGCTCGTGCTGCTGGCAGCGCGCTGACGGACTTTCAACGATTCGGCATCCGTACGCTCGGGTTGGACAGTGGCCAGTAGATTCGTCGGCCTCCGGCTGACGCCGAATCGCTGAAGACGATTCAGCCCTGATGCTCCGGGCGCAGCAGATCGAACACCGTCTTCACCGGATTGAACACGGTGAGCGGCACCTCGACGAAGCGCGTGTGCCAGCGGGCCATGGCCCCGTTCCAGAGCCCGGGCCGCTCGAGTGCGAGCAGCTCGCGACCCGCGTGGGACTTGCGCGTCACGATGACCGCGGATTCGTCCACGTAGCGGTCGAGCGCGTGCGCGCGGCCGCGCCGGTCGCGCAGCGTGACGGCGAGGAACACCGGATTGAAGTGCGTCGCCGCGCGGTACGTGGCCGCTTGCCCGGCGTCCCCCAGGTTCACCTGCGCCGACTCCACGATCTGGCGCGTCAGGCCGTGGGCACCACGTGTCCAGAACGGTCCGCCGCCGGGCTCACCCGTGTTGGCCACCATGCCGCAGACGCGCACCGGGCGGTCGAGTGCTTCGCACAGTTCACGCTCGCTCAAGTCCGCGGGCAGCTCAGCGCCCAGTTCGCGGTGCGCGAACGCCCGCACCGCCTCGGCCGCACCCGCCTCGCCACGCTCGAGTGCGCCGCCGTGACGGGCGATCGCTTCCGCCAGTTCGGCCGCGAGTCCGACCAGTGCTGCGCTCCAGAGCGCCGTCTCACCCCGCAGTCGCGACACGGCCACGTTGTCGATGTTCTTGAGGAACACGAGGTCGCCACCCGACTCGCCGAGGTTCCGCAGCAGAGCGCCGTGCCCCGCGGGCCGGAACAGCAACTGCCCTTGCTCGTCCCGGAATGGGCCGCCCGCAGGGTCACCGGCGAGTGTGTCGGTGGCCGGGTGCTGCTCGCTGAAATGCACGCGCCAGCTACCGCCGTGCCGCGCGGTAAGTTCCGGCATGCGCTCGGCGAGCAGCGTCTCGAAGCCGGCTCGATGCTCGGGCGAGACGGTCACGTCGAGCCGGCGCTCGGTGCTGCCACTGCCCGCCAGCGCGCACGCCTCGATCAAGTGTTCAACGAACGCCGTCTGTGATTCGCCCGATTCGCGATGGAATAGCAGCAGGCCCTTGGGTGAACGGGCGGCGTCCAACCCCTCGGGCATGAAGAGCGCCTCGAGCAGCGGCCGCCACGGGCCGGCGGCTCTCAGCGTCGCGAGATCGAGACCGCGCCTGGCGAGCACAGTGCCGAGCGCTTCCGCGAATGCGAACCGCGGCAGCTCGTCGGCGAACCGCACCAGTGCACGCGAGGCGTCCGAGCCGTGTGCGCGCACCGCTGCCGGAACGAGTTCGCCCGGCAGGTCGCGCGCCGCGAGCAGCTCCTTGAACATGCGCGTCGCGGCCCCCGAGGCGGGCACGAACGCGCTCACGCGTCCGAGCGAGGCCGCGCGTGCGTGCGAGGCGAGCAGCGAGTCGAGGCGCTCGTCGTCCAGCCGGTCGATGCCGTCGCCCACCGTGCACGGCCGCTCGAGCGCGGCCCACGCCGCCGGGCGTGCCATGAGCGCGAGCTGGCGCTCGCCCTCGGCGGGCGCGATGCCACGCGCCGCCAGCTGGCGCAGGTCGGATTCCGAGAACCGAGCGCTCATGGTCGGGAGTGTCGAGACGGGACCGGAGGACGAAGGCGAGGGCGGGTCATGCGCGCGAGAAGTTAGCTCCTCTGCGCAAGTCGGTCACGCGGCCTTTCGCGCGGGCAGTTCCGGCTCGGCGCGCGCGGGGATCGCGCGGGCGATGGCCCGCGGCGCGAGTGTGGATGCGATCGTGGCGGCCGCGCCGAGCACAGTGACGGTGCACACGCCCTCACCGCCCGTCGCGCCACCGAAGACCAGCAGCACCACGACCAGGACGAACGCCACAGCCGTGGCGCGCCAGCGGGCGGCCTCGGCGGGCCGATCGCGCACCAACTGCCACGCCGCACGCGCGAGGCCGAGCAGGAGCATGAACGCCACGATGCTGGTGCCGAAGTAGAACGGCTCGTCGAGACTCGCCAGGGTGGAGATGCCCAGGCCCAACCCGCCTGACAGGCCATGCAGAAGCACGGCGAGCGCCCCGGTGAGCGCGGTCACCGACCACAGCGGCCTCGCTCCCGGTTCGGCCGCGCGACCCGCGCACAGCACCGTCACGATCATGAGCGTCTTGGCGAGTCCCGCATGGCTCGCCCATGCCACGTCCACAGCGGCCGAAGCCGCGGCGAGCGCGCTCGTGCCCCCCGTCACGTGTGCCAGCGTGAACGTCGAGAGCGCGAGGGTCACCACCGCGAACGACGGCCAGATCGCGTCGGGTGCGAACGGGTTCCGGCGCAGTTTCGCGGCCAGCGCGTAAAGACACACGCCGACCGCAGAGATCTGGTGGAGCCATTGCATGGGCGGGCCCGCACCGCCCTGTTCGATCACGTGCAGCAGGCCAAGCAGAAGTCCCGCAACGGCCCGGCCATCCATCGGCGTGGCCCAGTCGCCCCAACGCGCACGACCCGGCCCGAGTGCGGCCCACGCCAGGCAGAGCAACGCGGCGAGATCGAGCCACAGCGGGCCCAATGCGCCCTCGCCAGGGCGCAGCGGCCACACCGCGTCGAGCACCAGCGCAATGCCTGGCAACAGTGCGGCGCAGCACAGGACTCCGCGCGCCACGGGAGTGGCACGCGCCGGGGACAGCGCAGGAACGGAGTCGAAGGGCGGCATGGTCGTCCTCGAGGGCGGGGCCGATGGTGCCTTGTCGACGTTTTCGGCCCCTCGGGGCCTCCCCTGAACCCTGGCTGACGCCGGCGAGCCTGGCCACGCTCCGAGCCGCGTTCAGTCGCCCCGGAGCGCGACTCGGATGTCGGCCACCGCGAGTGCACCGTGCCCGGTGGCGACCGGTACGCAAGGCAGCAGTGGCCGCACCACGTCACCCGCCGCCCACACGCCCGGCAGCGGTGTGGCGAACCGCGCATTGATTTGCAGGTAGCCGTCCGCATCGTGGGCCAGCGTATCGCGGCACCACTCCGTGTTCGGCGTCACACCCACCTTCACCACCACCGCCTCGCACGGCAGAATCGTCTCGCCACCCGGGCCGATGGTGCGCACCGCTTGCACATGATCGACTCCGGCGATCTCGAGCACATGCGTATGCTCGAAAACGCGGATGCGCGGTTCGCGCGCAAGCCGCTCGCGGAACTCGGCCCGTGCACGCACCGAGACGCGAGCGAGCAGCGTGACGAGACCGCCGAGCGACGCGAGCAAAAGCGCGTTCTCGCAGGCGGCATCGCCGCCGCCCACCACCACGGTGTCGCGACCGGCCAGTCGTGCTCGATCGCGCGTCGCTGAGTAGGACACACCTCGGTCCTCGAGCTCGCGTTCGCCCGGTACGTCGAGCCGACGGCGCCGCGCGCCGGTGGCCACCAGCATCGCGCGAGCACGCAGTCGTTCGCCGCCCTTCAGTTGGATCGCCAGCTCCTCGCCGGTCTCGAGCGCCTGTGCCTCCGCGCCATAGCGCACGGGCACGCCCGCCTCGGCGAGCTGGCGCGCATACGCGGCCGCGAGCGAGCGGCCGTCGCCCGAGAGCCATCCCGCGATCTCGCGCGGCTCGAAATGGATCACGTTCAGCTGCCCGCCGGGCCCGCCCCCCGCTTCCAACAGCAGCGTGTCCAGCTGGCGCGACTTTGCCCACAACGCGGCCGACACCCCCGCCGGACCCGCACCCACGATGACCAGCTCGCGCACGGGTGCGCTCATGCCGCGCCCACCGCGAGCGCCACCTCCCAGAACGTCTTGGGGGTGGGGGTGGCGAAACCGTGGCGCTCGGCGAGCCGGCGCAGGCAGTCCAGCCGCTCCGGCCCGAAGTCCGCCGATGTGTTGCCCGATTCGCGCAACCGGACCTCGGTGGTCACGCCGGGCACGCGGCATGTCCGAGTGACGTGCGCGGCGCGCAGCACGAAGTCCCAGTCCTCGCTGAACCGGAACGACGTGTCGAACCCGCCGAGCGACTCGAACAACGAGCGCCGCACTCCCCAGGTACTGGGCGGCAGATAGTCGTCGGAGCGCATGAGCGCGTCGTCCCAATCGCGCGCCAAGGTGCGCCGCTCGAGATCCACGCGTTCGCCGCTCTGCAAGACCCGCTCGCGCACCACCTCGCAGTCGCGCCACGCGAAGCCTACCGACGTGTCGCGAAACGCCTCGCACAACCCCGCCAGATGCCCGGGCCGCCAGCGGTCGTCGTCGTCCAGGAACGCCAGCACGTCGCCGCGCGCACCGGACGCTGCCACGTTCCTCGCCATGCCCGCCTGCCCGCAATCGAGCGATAGCCACGTCAGCTCCAGCAGCGCGAAGGGCTCACCCACCGGCGCCGAGGCACCGCCGCCGTCGTCACCCACCCGCACCTCGAGTGCACGCGGCACCTGTGCGACCACACTTGCCAGCGCATCGGCCAGCAGCATGGGCCGGTCGCGCGTCACCACGATCACGCTCACGCTGGGTGCCGCCGTCACGCGCGCTCCGAGGGCGTGCTCAGCGCCCGGGCGCCAGCCGCAGCGCCTCGGCCCAGCGGGGATCGGCCAGCTCACCGCGCACGGCGCGCGTCTCGACCGTGCCGCGCCGGCGAATGCCGCGCATCTCCATGCACAAGTGGCGCGCCTCGAGCACGACCGCCACGCCGCGGGGGCTGATCAGGCGCTCGAGGTGGTCGGCCACCTGTTGCCCGAGCCGTTCTTGCAGTTGCGGCCGGCGCGAGTAGAACTCGACGAGCCTCGCTGCCGCGCTGATACCCACCAGCGTGTCACCCGGCAGGTAGGCCACGAGCGCGCGTCCGAAGAACGGCGCGAAGTGGTGAATGCACAGGGAGTGGAACTCGAGGTCGCGGACCACCACCAGACCGCCCTGCCCCTGGTGTGCGAACGTGGCCAGGTCGGGGTGATTCGCCGTGTCCATCCCGGACAGTGCTTCGCGGTAGAAGTCGGCGACGCGCTCGGGCGTGCGTTCCAGCTCCGGTTCCAGCCGCGGGTCCAAGCCGAGGGCGCGGATCAACTCGCGCACCGCACGTTCAACGTCACCGGCGCTTCCGGGCCCGGATGGGACGGGCGTGCCCATGAGGATCCCCCCGTAAAACAAGACGGGCCGGCGGGAAGCCGGCCCGACCGATATGGAGCGGAAGAGGGGATTCGAACCCCCGACCCTCACCTTGGCAAGGTGATGCTCTACCGGGCTGAGCTACTTCCGCGTACAAGAGCGGCGGGGACCATACCGGGACCGCGCGGCCATCGTCAAGGCGATCGGGGTACGAGCCGAAACGGCCTCGGGACGTGCGCGGCACCGCCCGGCCTGGCGTCGCACCGGAGCAAGCCGCGACCAGCGGCGCTTGCGAACACCGCCGCGAGCGACTATCCCTTCGACCGTGAACATCCTCGTCCACAAGTACGGCGGCACGTCGGTGAACGGGCCCGACCGCATCCGCTCCGTGGCTCGGCGCATCGCGGCCGCGCGGGCCGCAGGCCACGCCATGGTGGTCGTGGTGAGTGCGATGGGTGAGACCACGGACGACCTCATCGCGCTCGCCCGGCAGGTCTCGCCGCAGCCGTCGCGCCGCGAGATGGACATGCTGCTCTCGACCGGCGAGCGAGTGTCCATGGCCCTACTGGCCATGGCGCTGCATGACCTGGGAGTCCGCGCCATCTCGTTCACGGGGTCACAGAGCGGCATCCTCACCGACGAGGCGCACTCGAACGCGCGCATCGTGGGCGTGAAGCCCGACCGCATCCGTGCTGCCCTGGGCGAGGGGCACGTCGTGATCGTCGCCGGGTTCCAGGGGGTCTCGCCAGTGACCCGGGAGATCACCACGCTCGGCCGCGGCGGCAGCGACACCACCGCGGTGGCACTGGCGGCGGCACTCGGACGGGCGCGCTGCGAGATCTACACGGACGTGGACGGCGTGTTCACAGCTGACCCGCGCATCGCCCCGGCCGCCCGGCTCGTGCCGCGCATCGGATACCGCGCCTGCTCCGCGCTCGCCCACCTGGGCGGGCGGGTGTTGCATGCGCGTTGTGTGGACCTGGCCGCGCGCGAGCGCGTGCCGCTCGCGGTCCGTTCGTCGTTCCGGGACGCTCCGGGCACCGAGATCATGGAGGACGCCATGGAAGCTCCAAGAGTCGAGGCTGTGACGCATCGCACCGGCGTCTCACTCGCCATCGCCGAAGGCAATGCCGGCGGCAGAGGCGAGGCGCGCGGCATCCTGGAAGCCGTGAGCGAACGCTTCCCCGCGCTCGAACTGGTCGCGCACGAGCAGGACGGCGACATGCACGGCGCCCTGGTGTGGATGGGCAGCCGCGAGGACACCGAAGCACTCCGGGTGGGCTTTCGCGAACTGCGCGGCCCCGGCGGCGAGTGGCGGCTGGACGTGGCGAACGACGTCGCGTTCGTCTCACTGGTCGGACTGGGCCTCGGTGCCCGCGAGGCGGCCATGGCCGAACGCGCGCTCGAGTGCTCGCTCGGCAACGGCCGCCTCGCGTGCGCCCAGGCCAAGTCCGACCAGTGAGACGAATGCGGCGTCGTGCGCCACGTCCAGCCGCCACTCGCCGCCGGGGCCG
>CAZADU010000504.1:0-14746 GCA_964483945.1 uncultured bacterium | reverse complement strand
GCGGATCGCGTCCTCGGTCAGTTCCACACCCCCCAACAGGGGCAGCGCCAGGAGGGCAGGCTCCACGGCTCGGTGCCCCCATCCGCCGGCCGATTCGCGCCCGTGAGGCGCGGACACGGCCGGATTCATCGCCAGTGGCGGGCGGCTGGCTTCGGCCTTCCTGAGTGCGTCGAAGATCCTGGTCATCCGGGCTCCGGATCTCAGCCGTTCTTCCGGCGCCGTTCGGACATGGAAGCGAGCACGGGCAGGTCGAGATACTCCTCGGCCTGGTTCGCCGTGCGCACCGTGAGATCCAGGCCGTCGATGAAGAACGCGATCGCCAGGCCCACGAGCAGGCTGAAAGCCGGCGCCAACAGCAAGCGCACCATGTCGAGCGGATTTTTCGGCGTCGCCACACTGGCGGGGGCGAGCACGACCACGTTCACGTCGGCCATGGTGTTCGCGGTGATCGCGGCCTGGTCGCGCGCACCGGTCACTTCGGTCAGGCGGCGCCGGAGCGCGACGAGTTCGCCGTCGATCTCCTCCATTCGCTGCAGGTTCTGCGGTGAGGCATTGAGCTCCCGGCGGATGCCGGCGATCTCGTGTTCGAGTGCACCGACGCGCGAGGCGATCTGTTGCGACCGCGACGCGGCCAGCCGCACGCGCGCGTCCACCTCGCGTCGCAGCAGGCCGAACAATGTCTCGAGGGTCTGGCGAGCCCCGACCACTTCGGGGGCGTCGTCGCGGAGCGTCTCGGACATTATCGCGATGCGCGTCTGCTGCTCGAGCACCTTGGACTTGAGCTGGATGAGCGCCTGCTCGTTCGTGAACTGATTCGCGCCATCAAACGTGGGCAGATCGATGTCCGGGTCGGACTGCATGCGGCGCATGGCCTCTTCGACGCTTTGCGCGGCAGCCAGATCGGCCGACATCTCGCTGCGCCGCTGCTCGAGCATCGCGATCTGCGCCATCCAGCTCTGCGTCTGCTGAAAGGGCGCGGCGACACCGGTCTGCTCACTGAACGTGCGGCGGTCCCCCATCAGCTCGTCGATGCGGCGTTGCAGTTGGGTGATCTCCTGTTCGAGGTACTGTCGCGGCCCTTCGTTCGTCATGCGCGTGCTGCGGTACTCCACGTAGGCGTCCATCACCGCGCGGCAGGCGATCTGGGAAAGGGACGCGTCCAGACTGACGTAGCCCACGGCGATGACGTTGCTCTTGCCCATCACCTCGACGTCGATGCTGCCGGGGTCGAACTCGAGCGGCTGCCCGAGTCGCTTGGCCTCGGCCTCGAGCAGCTCGCGCGCCCGGGTGACCACCGGCACGCTGCGCATCACCTGCATCTCGCTGCCCAGCTCCTGTTCCCAGTCGTTGAAGATCTGGCGCTCGGGCCGCAGCACCGACTGCCGTTCGCCGCGCTTGACGAGGATGCGGCCCTGCGACTGGTAGTAGGTCGGCGTGCTCAATGCCACCACCAGCACAGTCGCGGTGGTGACCAGGAAAAGACCGAGGATGATCCACTTGCGCCGGAACAGCACCGCGAGGAACTCGCGGGCCGTGGCTTGGCGTGCCGGCAGAGGGGCAGTCGGCGGAGGGGTGTTGTTCATGTGGACCTTTAGCTCATTCCCGGATGATCCGTGTGACGAACACTCGGTCGAGGTTGAAGAGCTCCCAGCCCACGAGCACGCTGGTCAGCGTGTTCCCGAGTGGAGCGAGGAACTGCTGCACGAAGACGTTCAGGTTGCCGATCGTCGAGCGCGGCACGAACACGATGTCGAACCGGCCCACCACGGCATCCGCGAGGTCGTTGCCCCGGAGCAACTCGTCGAGATTGACACGAGAGACCGAGACCGTGTGCGCCCCGTCGCGGTGGAACAACAGCACGCTGTTGCGCGCGGCGTCGTCCTTGAGGCCGCCCGCGGCCGTGACCGCCTGCATCACGGTGACGAACGGACCGGCAGGATAGCTGCCCGGCTTGTCGACGCGACCGAGCACGTGCACGACATTGCCCGCCACCTCGCTCACGTTGACCACGACGCGTGGCAGCTTCAGGTCCGCCGACAGCAGGGCGACGATGTTGCGTTGCAGTTCCATGGGCGTGAGGCCCGCGGCGACCACGTCGCCGGCGGGGAACACGGTGATGCGGCCATCGGGACGCACCTTGACATCACGGACGTCCAGCAGCCCGCTGGCCAGGCGCCCGAAATCGAGTTGCAGCCGGTCCCCGGGGACGATGCGGTATTCGGGAACGCTGCTCCAATCCATGGCCGACGTGTCGGCAGGCGATAGCGCCGTGTCGGCTCTGACCCCGGCGGGCAGCAGCAGGCACGTCAAGGCGATCAGGAGAAGGATTCGGCGCTTCACACACGGTCTCCCGGGTTCTGGGCCTGCCGGGGGATGCGCGCCGGACGACACCGCCACCGAGCAAGGTGGCACATGGCGGTTCGGACGATCACGAGCCCCGGGCACGAGCCCGGCTCACACTTCGACGACAGGGCCCTGAGACAGGGGGGTCTTGTCGCGATGGAGTAGCAACGTGCGTCTCGGGAGATCCTCCGCCTGAATCGATCGACCACCCGATATCGTGGTGGTGAGGGGAAACGATTATCCCCTTCGATGCAGGTCGCGTCAACAAGCGGAGGCCTACCGGGATGCCCGCGGGGTATCGGCTCGTTCCCTGTCGGGTTCAAGGCAATTCGGCCAGGACCGCTCCACAGTAGAGGGGCACCAGGATCTCGTGGTGCCCGGTCAGGGCGTAGCCCTGCGCCCCGGCCGCCCGCGTGGGCCGCTCGACCACGTTGACCCGGGGGCGATAGTGCTGGATCTGGTCGAAATTGACCGTGGTGAGCCCCTCCAGGCGGGAGCCCAGGTTGCGCGCCACAGCCAGCGCCTTGAGGAACACCTCGGGCATGAGCACGGCCGAGCCCACATTGAGCGCCACGGCCCCCTCCGACCGTGCCAGCGTGGCCGCCAGGATGCGGAAGTCCCGCAGGGAGGTCTCCCCCAGCGCCGCCCCGTCGCAGGCAGGGTCGTAGTGGATGGTGTCGGTGCCGAGGGCCACGTGCACGGTGGCGGGCACCCCCTGGCGGGCCGCCCGGGCGAGCAGGCTGACGTCCCGATGCGGTGCCCGTTCGGCCTCGAGTGCGGCCCCCCACGCCTCGCCCAGTCCCAGCCGGTCACGAGCGGCCGTTGCGGCGACGGCGTTCATGAACGACCCGGTCTCGTCCACCATCCCGAACGTCCCGGTCTGCAAGTGCTCCTCGACGTCTTCCGACGTGCGCCCCATGCGCGCGATCTCGATGTCGTGGATCGCGGCGGCGCCGTTCATGGCCACGTGCGTGACGACGCCCCGTTCGATCAGTTCGATCCAGCACGGCGACACGCCCACCTTGATGACGTGCCCGCCCACGAGCAGCACGACCGGACGGCCGGCGCGATGCGCGACCACGGTGCGCGTGACCACCTCACGCAGCGCACGCGCGGCGAGCTGGTCGGGCAGCGAGGCCAGCAGCGTGGCAGCGGCGCGCGGCTCGAGCGGCCGCGCGAATTCCTTTACCGAGACCTTGGTCGGCCGGTCCCCGGCCGGCATGCGGCGGAGCTTGGTGAGGTCGGCCTCGGGAAAGCGGCTCATCCCTGCCCCGCCTTCACTTCCTGCAGCACCACCTTGATCGAGCCGATCATCACCTTGCTCTTCATCTGCACCGGCATACGGCGCTCATCGTCAGTGAGCCAGATCACCAGCCGGCCCTTGTTCTTGAAGATGCCACCCGCCTTGAGCAGCGGCTCCACCACGATGCAGGAGAACTTCCCGGCCGGCGTCTTCACCTTCTGACGGCCGAGGATGCGCACCTCCATCGGCGACGTCTTGCGGCTGGCGTGGTATTCGAACGAGATCAGCCCACCGACGGGCAGTTCGTGAAAGCGCGTCAGGTAGAACGATGACAGAGCATCCTGCACCGGGCCGGGCACCGGGTAGGTCTTGCCGTTGTTGTATCGCATCTGCAGCGAGTCGGGCTCGTAGAGGATGGTGTCATTTGCGCTGAAACTGCCCTCGTGCCGGTCCTCGAAGTAGCGCCAACTGAAGCGCTCCTCCTGATCCCAGATCGACTCGATGCGATTTCGCACCTTGTAGACCTTGTCGAAGAAACCGTTCGACTCGGCGCGCGCCACCAGGCGCCACGCGGGCCGGCCATTCCAGTCGACCACCTCGGGGACCTCGAGCCAGGCGCTGCCAGCGTGGATGAAGCCATATTGCACCGAAAAGCGCAGTGACTCGCCGGCATTGAACGGCCGTGGCGGCGCCTGGATGGTGTCGGACACACCCTCGGGAGTCACGAACGTGGTCGTATCCGGCAGCTCGGGTTCCTGGACCTGCTGGCTCTGGCCGGACAGCGGCGTGACCGCACTCAACGCGAGCAGCGCGAGGGGCAGCACGAAGCGGCGGGTCCAGGGAGCGACTGGCCCCCCGCCGCCGACCCTTCTAGAATGTCCGGTGCGGTTCTTCATGCACACGAACAACGCAAGTCCAGTGCCGTGCGGGTTGCGGCCATCGAGGGAGCCACTATGTCGTCGAGCCAATCGCCTGTCAAACCTCGGCTTGCGGCGTCGGACCGCCTGCTGAACGTGCCTCCCTACGCACTCGCCAAGCTGTTCCAGGATCGCGACGCGAAGTCGCGACAGGGCGTCGATGTGCTCGACCTCGGGGTCGGCAATCCCGACATCCGCCCACCGCAGGTGGCGCTGGACGCGCTGCAGGCCGCTCTGCTCGATCCGAAAGTGCAGAACCACCGCTATCCGTCGTTCAACGGACTGCCCGAGTTCCGAGCCTCGGTCGCTGGCTGGTACCAGCGCCGCTTCGGCGTGAGCGTGGACAGCGAGCGCGAAGCCATGGCGCTGATCGGTTCCAAGGAGGGCATCGCCAAGTTCTTCCTCGCCCACCTGAACCCCGGCGACACCATCCTGTTGTGCACGCCGTGTTACCCGGCCTACCTCGGCGTTGCCGCCCTGTCGCAAGTGCGCACGATCGAGGTGCCGTTGCGCGCCGAGAACGACTTTCGCCCCGACCTCGCCGCGATACCCGAAGACGATGCGCGTCGTGCCAAGGTGATCTTCATCAACTACCCGAACAACCCCACCGGCGGCACCGAGACGACCGAGCTGTACGACGAGATCCTCGCGTTCGCGCGCCGGTATGACCTGTTCGTGGTCAGCGACATCGCCTACTGCGATCTGCCGCTGGATCCGTCGTACCAAGCGAGGTCGTTCCTGCAGCACGACCGCGATAAGGAGCGGACGATCGAGTTCCACTCGTTCTCGAAGAGCTACTCCATGCAGGGCTGGCGCATGGGCTTCGCCGCCGGCAACGCCGACATCATCGCCAACCTCACCCGCATCAAGTCCAACATGGACTTCGGTGTGTTCATGGCCATCCAACGCGCTGGCATGGCGGTTCTGAACGGACCTCAGGACTATTGCGCCGATGCGGCCAGGCTCTACCGAGCACGCGGACGGGCGTTCCTCGATGCGATCGGTCCGCTCGGCTACCCGGTGAAGCAGCCCCGCGCCACGCTCTACCTGTGGTTGCCGGTACCGCCGCGGTTCAAGGATTCGGTCGAGTTCACGTCGGCGCTACTGGAGTCCACCGGCGTGGTCGTCGCACCGGGCTCCGGCTTCGGCCAGGCCGGCGAGGGGTATGTGCGAGTCGCGCTGTGTGCGGACGAGGCGCGCTGTCGCGAGGCGGGCGAGCGCATGGTGGCGGCGGGATTCGCCTACCCGGCATAGCAACGGCGGTGGCCGGCGGCGCGGGTTCCTCCAGAGCACCGAACCGCGTGCGTCAGGCGCTCGCGGATACCGGCCAGTCGGTCGCCGTGAGCGGGCCGCCCGGGGCGGGCCCGAGGGCGGTGAGCGAGAACCCCTCGGGGCGGGCGAAGCGAGCGAGCACATCGCGCACCTCGTCGCGGGTCACGGCGAGGATACGCTCCAGTTGTTGCTCGGACGGCGTGTAGCGGCCAAGGTACAGCTCCTGCCGGGCGATGTGGTACATGCGGCTCGATACACTCTCCTGCGCCATCACCACCGAGCCCTTGATCTGCATCTTCGCGGCCTCGACCTCGTCGGCGCCGGGGCCCTCCGCCAACAGCCGGTCCAGTTCCTCGCGCAGCAACCGCAACGCCTCGCGCCCCTTTTCGGGCGAGACGCCGAGGTGGATCGCGAACGAGCCGCCGTCGCGCAACATCTCGAGTGAGGTGAAGATGCTGTAGGCCAGCCCCGCGTCCTCGCGGATGCGCTGGAACAGGCGCGAACTCATGCCTCCTCCGAGCAGCGTCTCGCCCACCACCAGCGGGTAGCGCGCGGGGTCACCGTAGCCGAGGCCGCGCCCGCCGAGTGACAGGTAGAGCTGCTGGAGCTCGTTCTCCTCGTGGCGCACCGACGGCACGTGCGCGGCGGGTGCAACGTCCAGCACGGGAACAGGTCCGCCGGGCGTCAAGAAGCCACGCGCGCACTCGGCCACGAGCAGATCATGATCCAGCCCGCCGGCCGCCACCACCACCAGCTGGTCGCCGCGAAAGCGGCGGTCGAACTGGGTGGACAGCGCGTCGCGAGTGAGCCCCGACACGGTCTCGACGGTGCCGAGGATGGGCCGGCCGAGCGCGTGATCGCCCCACAGCTGCTCGGCGAGCAGGTCGGCGACCTTCTCGTCCGGGTTGTCCTCGTAGGCGAGGATCTCCTCGCGCACCACCGACTTCTCACGTTCGATCTCGGCAGCCTCGAATCGCGAGCGGCACACCAGGTCGGACACCACGTCCACCGCCTGCGACAGGTGCTCGGACAGCACGCGCGCCGTGTAGCAGACGTGCTCGCGCGTGGTAAACGCATCGAGTGAGCCCCCCAGCGACTCGAGGCTCGCGGCGATCGCGCGCGCGTCGCGGCTGTGCGTGCCCTTGAACATCATGTGCTCAAGGAAGTGCGTCACGCCGAGATGCTCGCGCGGCTCGTCGCGCGCCCCGCTGCGCACCCACGCACCCAGCGACAGCGTGCGCCGATCGGGCAGCGATTGCGACAGCACAGCGAGCCCATTCGGCAGAACGGTCTTCTTAACTTCGTGGCTCATGCGGGCCTCAGGCGCTCCCGGTCCACGCCAGGCGGCGCGAACGGCTGGATGGACGAACGGCGGGCGACCCCGAAGAGCCGCCCGCCGTCGTGTGCTTCAGGGACTACCGGCGCCGCGGACCGCGGTCGCGATCGCGGTCGCGACCACCTTCCCGGCGGCCGCCGCCGCTGCTGCCACTGCCCGCGGCCGCACCCACGTAGCCTTCCGGCTGCGGGATGAGCGCACGGCGCGACAGGCGGATCTTGCCGTCCCGGTCCACGTCCACGACCTTCACCATGACCAAGTCGCCGACGTTCAGCACGTCCTCGACCTTCTCAGTCCGGCCCCAGTCGATCTCGGACACGTGCAGCAGCCCGTCACGACCCGGCACGATCTCCACGAACGCACCGAAGTTGACGATACTGCGCACCTTGCCCTGGTACACACGGCCGACCTCGGGATCCTCCGTGATGTTGCGGATGATCTCCTCGGCGCGCTTGCTGCCTTCCATGCTGGTGGCCGCGATGCGCACTTCGCCGCTGTCCTCGATGTCGATCTGGCAGCCGGTCTCCTCGGTGATCTTCTTGATCACCTTGCCGCCCGGCCCGATGACTTCGCGGATCTTATCGGGGTGGATGTGCAGGATGGTGATGCGCGGCGCATAGGGCGACATCTCGCCGCGCGGTGCCGCCAGGCAATCATGCATCTTGCCGAGGATGAACAGCCGGCCGACACGCGCCTGCTCGAGAGCACTCTTCATGATCTCGAACGAGATGCCGCCGATCTTGGTGTCCATCTGGAAGGCCGTGATGCCGTCGTTCGTACCGGTCACCTTGAAGTCCATGTCACCGAGATGGTCCTCGACGCCGAGGATGTCGGTGAGCACGGCGACGCGGTCGCCTTCCTTGATCAGACCCATGGCCACGCCGGCCACCGGCGCCTTGATCGGCACGCCGGCATCCATCAGCGACATGGAAGCGCCGCACACCGACGCCATGGACGACGATCCGTTCGACTCGAGGATGTCCGACACGATGCGGATCGTGTACGGAAAGGTCGTGTCGGCCGGGATCACCGGCTCCACGGAGCGCTCAGCGAGCGCGCCGTGCCCGATCTCGCGCCGACCAGGGCCGCGAATCGGCCGCGTCTCACCGACGGAGAACGGCGGGAAGTTGTAGTGCAGCATGTAGCTCTTCCACGACTGGCCCTCGAGCTCCTCGACGCGCTGCTCGTCCGCCTTGGTGCCCAGCGTCGTCACGACCAGCGCCTGCGTCTCGCCGCGCGTGAACAGACAGGAGCCGTGCGTGCGCGGAAGCGTGCCCACCTCGATCGTGATGGGGCGGATCTGGTCGAGCTTGCGGCCGTCGGCGCGGATGCCGTCGCGCAGGACCATCTCGCGCAGCTCGTCGCGCTCGATGTCGTGCACGAGCTTGCCGATGAACGCGGCCTTGTCGCCGTGCTTCTCGGCCAGTGCCGTCACGGCGTCCTTCGTGATGATGTCCAGCTCCTCCTGGCGCGATTCCTTCCCGGGGATCCGGAGGGCATCACGCAGGCGGTTCGTGTAAGCGCCGCGCAGCTCACGCTCGAGCTCGCTGACGTCCACCTTCTCGACCGGCGAGCGCTTGGGCTTACCGACGAGCTTCACCAGCTCCTGCTGGGCCGAGACGATCTTGCGGATGCTCTGCATCGCGAAGTCGAGTGCGGCGATCATGTCCGCTTCGGTGACCTCGCGGCTGCCACCCTCGACCATGATGATGTCCGTGGCCGTGCCCGCGACGACGACGTCCATGTCGGACTCGTCCAGCTGCGCGAACGTCGGCATGATGACGAACTGACCGTCGACGCGGCCGACGCGCACACCGGCGACCGGCTCGGGGAACGGGATGTCGGAGATCACCAGCGACGTGGAGCCGCCGATGAGCGCCAGCACGTCGCCATCGTGCTCCTGGTCGGACGACACGACAGTCGCCATGACCTGCGTCTCGTACGTCCACTGCTTGTGCATGAGCGGCCGGATGGGACGGTCGATCTGACGGCTCGACAGCGTCTCCTTCTCGGTCGGACGGCCCTCGCGCTTGAAGAACCCGCCCGGGATCTTGCCCGCGGCGTAGGTGCGCTCGCGGTAGTCGCAGGTCAGCGGCACGAAGTCCAATCCGGGCTTCGCGGTCTTCGCGGCACTCGACGCCACCAGCACGATGGTGCCGCCCAGCTGCACGACGGCGGAGCCGCCGGCGAGCTTGGCCCACTTGCCCGTGCTGATCGTGAGTTCCTTGCCGCCGAGGTCGATGGTTACCTTGTGTTCAGCCATTTCACTTCCTGTTCTCTCGCATGCAGCCGGGACCTTCCCGGCCGCTGTCCACCCATCCGCGCGTGCGGCGCGCGGGGGGTTGGACGGGGGCCTTCCCCGTCCTCATGAGAACGCGGCCCCATCGGGGCCGCGTCTCGTGCCGCCAGATGATCTAGCGGCGAAGTCCCAGGTCCTTCACGACCTTTCGATACCGCTCGACCTTCGTGGCTTTGAGGTAGTCGAGCAGGCGCCGGCGCTGTCCGACCATGCGGAGCAGCCCGCGGCGCGAAGCGTGGTCGCGCTTGTGGACCTTGAAGTGTTCCGTGAGGTAGTTGATCTTCTCGGTGAGCAGTGCGATCTGAACTTCCGGTGAACCCGAATCACCCTCGTGGGTCTTGAACTTCTCGATGATGCCCTGCTTCTGCTCCTTGGTCAGCGTCAACGGAAGGCTCCTGAAAGGGGTGAGTGCCCGGCCCCGCCCGCGAGGTTCAGGTCTCGACGGGAAGCGCTTAACTCGTGGACCCAGTGGGTCCAAGGCGACGGGGGAATATACCACCGCGACGCGGCGGCCTCCAGTCGGGTGAACAGCACGGCTGGAATCACTCAACTCCTTGCCGCACAAAGCACTGGGTGACTCGCGCGGACGAACGCCAGCACGCGCTCGTCACTCTTCCCACCCAGTTCCCTGTTCCGCAGCCCGTTCAGTCCTCCGGCGGGCCCGTGATCGCGAGCCGGAGACGGGCCTCGGCCACGTCGGCCTGCATGGCCTCGATCAACGGTTCGACGCCGGCGAACGCGCGCTCCGGCCGCAGCCAGTCCATGAACGCGACCTCGAGGTCCTGCGAATAGACGTCGCCGCTCCAGTCCAGCAGGTGCACCTCGAGCGTGCGCAGCCCGCCGCCGAACGTGGGCCGCACTCCGACACTCATCGCACCCATTCGCCAGTGAGACTCGCCCGCGATTCGCGCCCACACCGCATAGATGCCGTGCGCGGGGACCTGCTGCTCGTCATGCAGTCGCAGGTTCGCGGTGGGGAACCCGAGCGTGCGGCCGACACGGTCGCCGCCCACCACGAGCGCTGTGAACCCGTAGGGCCGCCCGAGCAGCCGCGACGCCTCGGCGACGCGGCCCTCTCCGAGCAATCCGCGGATCCGAGAGCTGGTGACGGGGGCGCCGTCGGCCACGTGCAGCGGCAGGGCGTCCACCTGGAAGGCAAATCGTTCGCCCAGCTCGCGCAGGCGCGCCACGTTCCCGGATCGTGCTCGACCGAGCGCGAAGTCCTCGCCCACCACCAGCCAGCGCGGCGCGAACGGGCCCACCAGGTGGCGCTCGACGAACACCTCGGGCTCCAATGCCGCGAGCTCACGAGTGAATGCCAGCACGCGCAGCTCCAGCCCCAAGCGCGCGATGCGCGCCTGCTTTTCGGGCAGCGGCGTGAGCGGGGCGTACGGCCGGAACTCGCGCGCCAGCACCACGTCCGGGTGCGGCTCGAAGGTGACCGCCACGGCGGGTTCGCCCGCGGCGCGCTCGAGTGCGCGCGCGAGCAGGGCTCGGTGCCCCAGGTGCACACCGTCGAACACACCCACGGCCACCGCGCCGCTCACAGCACTCGCCCCTCGCGTACCGCCCACGGGAACACCACCGCTGGGCGCGCGCGCACGCCGTCGCCCTCGGCGCGCAGCTCGCCCAGCGCGAGTGCGCGCCCGGAGTCGTCGCGGAACACCACGCTGCGCGGGCCTGCGCCGAGCGGCGCGGACGCGTGCTGCACGCGCGGTCCCTGGCCGCGTCCCATGACCTCGGCCGCCGCCGCGTCGAGCACGACGGCGGGCAGTGTTTCGAGCGCGCGGTCGAGCGGTACGCCCCAGCCCTCGATCAGTTGCGCTGGCGTCGCGCTGGTGAGCTGACCCCACGGGCAGGAGCGCTCCACGCTGAACGGTTCGCTGCGCAGGCGGCGCAGTCCCGCGAGTACCGCACCGCAGCCTAGCGCGCGCCCCAGGTCGTGCACCAGCGTGCGCACGTACGTGCCTCCCGAACAGTCCACCTCGAACCGCGCTTCGTCCGAACCGATCGTGGCGAAGCGCCACGCATCCACACGCACCGGTCGTGCCTC
Source organism: uncultured bacterium (assembly GCA_964483945.1). Taxonomy (GTDB): domain Bacteria; phylum Eisenbacteria; class RBG-16-71-46; order RBG-16-71-46; family RBG-16-71-46; genus JAIOPA01. The sequence continues at coordinate 3,283 of CAZADU010000504.1, read as the reverse complement.
ACGCTCCACGGTCTCGCCGCGGCGCGCCATCTCGTAGAGCCGCTCACCCCCCTGCTTGAGCGCCGAGACCATGGGTGGCACCTGCATCAGTTCGCCGGTCAGCGCGGCGGCCGCGGCGCGCACAGCGGCGGGCTCGGGGCGTGACTCGCTCGTCTCGAGCACGAGGCCGTCATCGTCCTGCGAGTCGGTGACCACACCGAAGCGCGCCGCACCCGAGTAGGTCTTGCGCCCGCCCTGCCAGACGATCGCACAGCGCGTGGCCGCACCCACCGCGAGCACCAGCAGGCCCGAGGCGCCGGGGTCGAGCGTGCCGAGGTGGCCGACCGCGCGCGTGCCCAGGGAGCGACGCGCGCGGTCGACCACGTCGTGCGAGGTCACGCCCGCCGGCTTGTCCACCGGCAGCAGCCCCGACCAGTCAAGACCGGCGGCCGCGGGCCGGGCCCCGGCGCGCGGCCGGGCCGCGCTCATTCGAGTTCCTCGTCCTCCACCGGCTTGTCCTCGTGGATGCGCTTGAGCAGCTCCTCCACGCGCGCGCCCCGGTCGAGCGACTCGTCATACACGAACCGCACCTCGGGCACTTCGCGCAGGCCCAGGATCGAGCCCAGCTCGTGCCGTACGAAGCCGGACGCGTGCTTCAGCGCCTGGAATGTGGCCTCGCGCTCGGCCACCGGACCCAAGATGGTCACGAACACACGCGCGAACGACAGATCCTTCGTCACCTCGACGTCCGTGACACTCACCATGGCCGAGACGCGCGGGTCGCGCACGCGTTTCTGTAGAATCTCCGCGACCTCGCGCCGCATGAGATGGGCCACCTTCTCGGGTCGGATCCTCACTGCAAGGTCTCCTGCCAGTCGAGCACCTGCGCTTGCAGGTACTGGTCCACGATGTGCCGGGCGCTCTGGAGCATCTCGCGCACCTGGCCGCCGTCCGTCGCCACCACCGCGATGCCGAGCGCGGCCCGCTGCCAGAGCTCCTGGAACTCCACCTCCGCCACCGAGGCGTGCACCCGCTCGCGGATGCGCTCCTTCATGGAACGCACCACCTGGCGCTTGTCCTTGAGCGAATGAGCGCCCGGAAGGTGCAGCTCAACGCGAACGATCCCGACGACCATCGCACCCCTCCTCCCGGCGCTCCGTCGCGCCGCGTGGGCCGAGTGGGCGGTGATAGGCCTACCGATCACAGCGTGCGGGCCAACTCCTCGATCTTGAACGACTCGAGCCGATCACCCACGTTCAGATCGTGGAACCCGTCCAAGGTGATGCCGCACTCGAAGCCCTTCTCCACTTCCTTCGCATCGTCCTTGAACCGCTTGAGTGCCTCGACACGGCCGGTCCACACGGTCTCGTCGCCGCGCATGACGCGGATCTTCTCGCCGCGTGTGATTTTGCCGGTCGACACCATGCAACCCGCGACGACGATGCCCTTGGACAGCTTGAACACCTGACGCACCTCGGCCGAGCCCAGCACCACTTCCTTGAGCTCCGGCTTGAGCATGCCCTCCAAGGCCAGCTTCACGTCCTCTTGCGCCTTGTAGATGATGTCGTACAGGCGGATCTCGACCTTCTCGCGCTCGGCCAGCTCGCGCGCGCGTGAATCCGGCCGCACGTGGAAGCCCACGATGATCGCGGCGGAGGCCGCCGCGAGCAGAACGTCGGATTCGGTGATCTGACCCACCGCCGAGCGGATCACGCGCACCGCCACCTCGCCGGTGGACAGCTTCTGCAGTGACTCGCTGAGTGCTTCGACCGAACCGTCCACGTCGCCCTTGATGAGCATCTTCAGCTCGTTCGGGCCGCCCTTGCCGAGCGTGTCATGGAACGACGTCAGCGTGATGGCCTTGGTGGAGCGCTGCTCGTGCTCGCGGTGCAACGCCGCGCGCTTGAACGCCACCTCGCGCGCCTCGCGTTCGTCCTCGGGGCTCACGAAGATGTCGCCGGCCGACGGCGTGCCACTCCAACCCACGACCTCGACCGGCGTGGACGGCGGCGCTTCCTTCACCTGGCGGCGGCGCTCGTCGTACATCGCGCGCACGCGGCCGTAGACCTGACCGGCCACGAACGGGTCGCCCATGCGCAGCGTACCGCTCTGCACCAGCACCGAGGCCACGACACCGCGGCCCTGTTCGACGCGCGCCTCGAGCACCACGCCCTTGGCGCGCCGATCGGGGTCGGCCTTGAGTTCGAGCAGTTCGGCCGTGAGCAGGATCATCTCGAGCAACTGATCCATGCCCGTGCCCTTCTTCGCCGAGATCTCGAGACTGGCGTACTTACCGCCGAACGCCTCGACCACGACCCCGTGACCGGCGAGCTCGGTCCGGATGCGGTTCGCGTCAGCGGTCGGCAAGTCGATCTTGTTGATGGCCACGACGATCGGCACGTTGGCCGCCTTGGCGTGGTCGATGGCCTCGATGGTCTGCGGCATGACGCGGTCGTCGGCCGCGACCACGAGCACGACGATGTCCGTGACCTGCGCGCCACGGGCGCGCATGGCGGTGAACGCCTCGTGGCCCGGCGTGTCGAGGAACGTGATGTGCTGCCCCGTCGGCAGCGTGACTTCGTAGGCACCGATGTGCTGCGTGATGCCGCCCGATTCTCCGGCGACGACCTTGGTGCGGCGGATGAAGTCGAGCAGAGAGGTCTTGCCGTGGTCGACGTGACCCATGACGGTGACGACCGCCGGACGCGGCCGCAGCCTCTCGGCCGGGATGGTCTCGACCTCCTCCGTCACCTGCTCCTCGAACTCGGACACGAACTCGACCCCGAACTCGAACTCGTCCGCGACCGCGGCGATGGAATCCTTGTCGAGCCGCTTGTTGATCGTCGCCATGAGGCCCATGCGCATGCAGGCCGTGATGACCTCTTGCGGCTTCACCTGCATCATGTTCGCGAGCTCGGAGACGGTGATGAACTCCGGCGCGCGGATGATCTTCGCGTCCTCGATCGGGGCGTCGGTGCCGTCCTCGCGGCGGCGGTGCTTGCGCTTGCCCTGCGAGGTGTCGAGGCTGGCGAGCGTCTTACGCACACTCTCGGCCGCGAGCTTCTCGTCGACATGCTTCTTCTTCTTGCGGTCGCGCCGCCCGCGGCCGGGGCCGCTGGGGCCGCCAAAACTCGGACGCGGGCCGCCGCCCGGCGCGCCGAAGCCGCCGTGCGTGGGCCTGCTACTGCTGGATGGGCCGCCGGGGCCGCCACCGGGGCGAGGGCCGCTGGAGCCACCGCTCGGACGCGAGCCGCCGTAGCCGCCACCGCCACCGGGGCGGGGACCGCTGGGACCGCCCGCAGGA
>CAZADU010000503.1:0-2610 GCA_964483945.1 uncultured bacterium | reverse complement strand
CGCCGAGCCCGCTGCCGGAGTGAACCCGACCGCCCCTGCGGGCGCTCCCGTTCGCGCGCCGCGCGCGCCGATGCGGTTGCTGCTGGTGCGCAACGTGCTTTCGAACGTCATCGGTCGTGGGCTCTCGATCATGGCCTGGCTGGCGATCACGCCGTGGGTGTTGCGATCTCTCGGCCCCGAGCGGTTCGGATTCTGGTCACTTCTCTCGACGGTCGCCACGACCGCGCTGCTGCTGGACCTCGGGCTCGGGAGCGCGGTGACCAAGTACGTCGCCGAGTATGGCGAGGGTGCCAAGGGCGAGGCCCGCAACGGTGCCTTCACCGCGGGTGTCATGCTCGCCGTGGCATTGGCGCTGCTCTGGGGGGCGGCCGGGTTCCTCGGGCGCGACCTGCTGCTCGATTTCGCGCACGTCGCGGGTCCGTGGCGCGACGAAGCGCGGGCTGCCGCGGGCATCCTGCCGCTCGCTGCCGCGGCCGGACTGCTCGCACTCGTGCCCGCTGCGGCCCTCGCCGGCGTTCACCGGCTGGACCTCGCCAACCGCATCGCGCTCGCGGCGACGTTGGTGCAGGTCGGCGCGAGTCTGTGGGTGCTGCGGCAAGGCGGCGGCATGCCCGGCCTGATGGCCGCTTCGGTACTGGGCAGTGTCACGTCACTCGTGGCGTCGGTGATCGTGCTGCGCGCCGTTGCGCCAAGCCTGCGACTCGATGCGCGCGCCGCCTCGGGTGCGCGCGTGCTCGAGCAGATGCGATTCAGTGCCGCGCTGCAAGTGATCAGCGTCGGCGTGCTGTGCCAGTACCAGTTGCCCAAGCTGGCGCTCGCGCGCTGGTCGGGCCTCGCCAGCGTCGGCGAGTTCGAGCTGGCCTACCGCGTGGCGTTCGCGGCGTGGTCGTTGCCCTCGCTGTTGCTGCCCCCGCTGCTGCCCGCGCTCGCCGAACTCACATCGGAGGGTCGCTGGGGCACGGCGTGGACGCTCTACGAGCGGGCTGGCCGTTATCTGCTCATCGTGGCGCTGCCGATCGCGGCGCTGCTCGTCGCACTCTCGGGTGCGCTGTATGGCGCGTGGCTGGGGCCCGGGCATGCGGCGGCGGGGCTCGCACTCTCTGCTATCGCAGCATTGCTGGGCGTGAACGTGCTCACCAGCGCGGGCTGTCTATTCGGCCGCGCGACGGGGCGGCCGTGGATGGAGGCGCGGTACCACCTGTTGGGCCTGGTGCTGCACGTCTTACTGCTCGCGGTTCTCGTACCGCGCTACGGCCTGCCGGGCGGGCTTGCGGCCATGCTCGTCTCAGGGAGTCTCTCCACACTCCAGTACCTTTGGGTTTTCCATCGTTCGTTCCAGCGCTCCGGCCGCGAGTTCGTCCTCCGTATCGCCGGTGCACCGGCACTGGTGTCACTCGCCGGCGGAGCGGTCGCGTGGCTGGTCTGCGCTGCGGTCGCCGGAGGGGCGCCGGAGCTGGACCGCGGCCGGGCTCTACTCGGTCTCGTCGTGGGCGGCGTCAGTGGGACCGCGGTCATCGGCGCGGGGCTCTTCGCCGCGCGCGTTGTGACCCGCGCGGAACTCCTCGAAATCGTCGCGTTGGTCCCGCGACCCGGGCGTGCGGCATGAGTAGGCGTCGCGGGACCGAGCCGTTCGTGCTCGTGGATGCCTCGGCGGGATACGTGCCGGGCGGCGGCATCGGCCGCTATGTGCGCGATCTCACACACGCACTGCGCACGATCCCGTCGGCACCGAAGGCGCGTTTTCTCGCCACCCGCAACCTGCGCGCTGCCGCGCGCGAGCGCTTCCGGCCCGAGGAGCTGGTCGAAGTACCGCTCACCTGGCGACAACTCGCACTCGCCTGGATGGTCGGAACCACGGTGGGCGTGGGGTTCGACCGTGTCTACCAATGGCCGGCACTGGTGCACTCGCCGCTCGGCTACGGCCCGACGTTTCGCCGCGCGCGGCTCTTGAACCACATCCACGACCTCACCTGCATCGAGCACCCCGAGTGGCACACGTCGCGCACTCGCATGCTGTTCTCGGTCGCCGCACCGCGGGCCGCGCGCGCCGCCGACAAGGTGCTGTCGCATTCCGAGTACGTGCGGCAGCAGGTCGTGCGCGAGTTCGGCGTGCCGGAGTCGCGGACCGCGGTGATACCGCCGCCGCTCGGGCACGCGTTCACCCCACTCGGCCGCGAGGACGCGGTGGCGCACGTGAGCCGCCGCTTCCGTCTCGGCGGGCCTTTCGTGCTGCATGTGGGCACCATCGAGCCGCGCAAGAACCACGTCACGCTGGTCGCGGCATTCGAGCGGTTGTGCCGCGACGGCTTTCCCGGTCCGCTGGTTCTGGTGGGCCAGGACGGCTGGAAGTTCGGCGCCATCGCCGAGCGGCTGGCGTCGTCCCCGAGGGCGTCGCGCATCGTGCGCGTGCGCGACGCTGACGACGACGACCTGGCGGCGCTGTACGGCGCCTGCACGTGCAGCGCGTTCCCGTCGCTCGCGGAAGGGTTCGGCATGCCGCTGCTCGAGTCCATGGCGTGCGGCGCGGCCTGCGTCATCAGCGACCATCCGGTGCTCACCGAACTGGGCCAGCGCGATTGCGTTGCTGTGCCGGCCACCGACGCCGACGCG
>CAZADU010000502.1:0-5804 GCA_964483945.1 uncultured bacterium | reverse complement strand
CGCCGTCGTGGTCGAACACCAGCGGCGAGGTTTCGGTCAGATCCACAAGACCGTTATGGTTGGCGTCCTCCTGCTTGTCGAGAATGCCGTCGTTGTCGCTGTCGCGGTCGAGGACGGGAGGTAGGCCGTCGTCGTCGGGGTCCGTTTTTCCATCCACCACAAGTGATTCGTTGCCGAAACCATCCAGCCGGCCATCGTCATCCATGTTCTTGTTCCGGGGATCCGTTCGACTCCCCGTCGTCGTCTTCACTTCAGCGCCGTCCGGCAATTTGTCACCATCGGTGTCAATCTCGAACGGGTTGGTGCCGAAGATGCGAAGCTCGGCGCCGTCGGAGAGCCCGTCCCCGTCGGTATCGGCGTTGTAGAAACTGGTTTCGCTCGCGTCCTCGACGCCGTTGTCATTCGCATCCTCGATTGTGTCGGGGAGGCCATCGTTGTCGCTGTCGGTGTCGAGGGCATTCGACAGGCCGTCATTGTCACTGTCGATTGGAAGCCGGATGGCTCCAGTCGTGCCCACGCTCACTGAATCGCCGGCGTCATTGACAGCGGTGTAGCCGATTCCGCCGGGGCCCTCCTTGGCGTCAGGAATCAAGTCTCCGTCAGAGTCCTTGTGGCCGGGGAGAGTCTTCCACCACGCAACCTCCAGCCCATTCGGCAGCCCATCGGAGTCCGCATCTCCCTCGGAGATGAGCGGGTTCATGAACAACGGGCTCCCACGGCGGTGGAACTCGTAGCCGTCGCCGTACCCATCGCCATCGGTATCGAACTTCGCGGGTTCGGTCTCGCCGGTGGAGGTGGTGCCGTTGTGGTCAGAGTCCTCATCGCCGTCGCGCAAGCCGTCGTTGTCGCTGTCCCAGTCGAGGGCGTTGATGATGCCGTCTCCGTCCAAATCAATCGGGGCGTTCGGCGGGCCAAGGTTGTCCACGCCGACCCCATCGGGCACGCCGTCCAGATCTGAATCCGTCAAGTTCGGATTCAGGTGGAAGTTCACCTCCACCGCGTCATTCAGGATATCCGGTGCACCGTCCGTGTTGGCGGACGTCGGGTCCGTGCCGTGGGTGACCTCCTCGCGGTCGTAGAGCGTGTCTCCATCGGTGTCGCGGTCGTATGGATTGGTCTGCTTGCCGGGGGGGGAAGGGTATCGGGGGAAGTATTTGCCGCTCAGTTCGTCCAGGTCCGAGATGCCGTCATTGTCGCTGTCGCGGTCACGTCCGTTGGGGATGTGGTCCCCATCCGGATCCGATAGCACTGTCAGCGTGTCCCCGTTGACGATGACTGGCCGAGCGCCGGTGGCTCCCGCTTCGCTGCCGTCCCCGATACCGTCCCCATCTGTATCCCACCTTGCCGGATCGGTCTCAGTCGCGTCGACGAAGCCGTCCTTGTCCGCGTCCTCGAGCGCATCAGCGAGTCCGTCCCCGTCGGAATCCGAGGCGTTCTTGAGGTAGATGCCGAGTCGGATCTCGAGTGAATCGCCGAGCGCATCGTTGTCTCGATCACCGGTGACCGCCGTGCTGGCGGGCTGTGTCTGCGCCAGCGCCGTGAGTGCGCCGGTGGCAAGTCCCACGACCAGAAGGAGGAGGGCGAGATAGACGCTGATGGGCGACGGGTTGAGCCGCCAATCGGGGATTCGGGCAACGTGGGGAGTCGACTTCAACATACCAGCGCTCCTCTCGGTCCGGGCAGGCGACGCGACTCGCTCCCGGGATGAGGAAGGATGAACGCGGTCGAACGCGGCGAAGGATGGCCGCGCGAAACTCGCAGGGTAGTTGGGACGCGAATGTCCGCTGACGTGCTGACGCGTTAACGCGGAGTGGGCACCGGCCACGGGGGGCGACACGGAGGCGCGCAGGCAGGCGCCAGCGCAGTCCACATCGACTCGGCAATGCCGCGGGTCGGCTGAGGTCGCGAGGTGTCGGAGCCAGCGTGCGGTAGTTTGGAGTCAAACACGCGCACGCGGGTGGCAGGGGTGCCGTCAGCCGGCCTGGAGATCCGCGTCAGACTCTCGCGGACTGATTTGGATGCCTTTCGAACAGAATCCGTGCCCCGCGATCTTCTGAGCGCGGTGCAACGACCTCGACTGACTCGGTGGCATCCATTGCCACCCCGGTGGAATCTTGACGCGACAAAGGCCGCTTTGGCGTCTCTCCCGTCGCATCTCGAAGCGGCGATCTCTGGGGGGGCGATCGTCAAGGAGGCAGCCTAGTGGCCCTTGAACGCATTGGTCAACAGAAGAATTTCGCACAAAATACCGAGTTGTTTCTGGCCCATTTGGCCTTTCTCATTCTTTCCCACCAATGAGTTCCGACCGTGTGGCCTGGAGGTCGGACGCGAATCCCGCGAAACAGCTATGATCCAGTTCCTGCACAGTGTGTTTGCACACGAATGCTCACAATATGTGAGAGTTGCCGCGTTTGGGTGGACGGGTGCGTGCCCTGCTCTGATCCGCTACCCGGCGCTGAAGCGCTCTGGCTCGCTGAGTGCCAGCGAGCGGCGGGGCGGCAGCCAAGGACTCCCAGCTTGGCCGGCGCGGGCTCTCCGAACCAGAAGCGAACTCAAGGTTCGCGCGCGCTCCGGGCTCCCCTGGAGGGAACCATGAACGGCGAGCGGCTTGCGTGGAAGCTCGAGCGCATGAGTGGAGTTTGCCGCAGGGGGCTGATGCCGTGGACTCACTGGCAGTCCAGCGCCTTCGAGAGTTGAAGCGCCGATCGCGAACACGCCCTGGCGTGCGTCAGGTTGTTCTGGAGTAGCGCGCGCCGAGTATCCGCCAACATGTGGAGCACTCCCTCCATCACGAACTCCTGATCCGGAAGTACATCCTTCCCCCCGCACTGACGCAGCTTGCGGGAGGCGGCGAGCGTATCGCGCACGATCCATTGCTTGAGGGTCTGCCTCGAGATGACGCCGGGCTGGGTGGGAGTACCTGAGCCCGGTCGGGACACGGGTCGAGGCTGCTCTTGTGGGGGTGGCATGGGCGGAGCCGGGGCGGGTGCCGGCGAATCGGGCATGCGATTTTTGCCCGCACATCCTGCAAGGAGGCTCAAGAAGAGGAGAGCATAGGCCAATAGTGCGGGCAGGCGGACTTCGAAGTGCCGAGCTGTGCCCGGCGCCTGCTCGAATGAAGTGACCCGAGGGCGGCCAGTGTGCATGATCTGGTCCCTCCTGTGCTCCGTTCTGGGCGACGAGCACGCAAAGGTCCGAAATTCAGCTTGGCTCGTGATTGCGGTTCTTTTCGAGCGGGGACCGATTCGATGGGAAGTGTCGAAGTGCGCGGTTGCCCGCTCATTTGCGACGATACAACTGATCGACTTCACAATACCTCAAGCATTCGGCCTTCGGGACGTTTGGAGCGCCAGTATGTGGGTCGAACGGATGCTCCAGCCGCGTCGCGCGTCCCGCGCTCGAACCGCCGTGATACGCGGTCACTGGGTATCGCGCCGCGGGGCCTCATTGACTCCTCACCCCGAGGCTTTCGACGCACCCCCTCGCCCAGCTTGAACTTGCGGCGCCGGGTCGGCAGAATGCCCCGTCCCGAGCCGTCAGGATCCGGCACCGCTGACGGCTCGCGTCTCCACCCCGAGGGAGCCGTCTCAACACGAGCAGGTGCCGGAAGGGGTTACCCCTGAATCCAGTCGAGAGCCGAACCCTGACCGCCGCCGCCACCGACGTGGGGCGCCGGCGATCCGGGAACGAGGACAGCTTCGAGCTCTGGTCGCCCGAGCCAGGTGCGAGAGTGACTCCAGCGGACGCGCTGGTCGTCGTCTGCGATGGCATGGGCGGGTCGAACGCGGGTGAGGTGGCGAGCCGCATGACGGCCGACGCGGTGGTGCGCGAGTTCACGGCGCACCCGGGCAGCGACCCGGCGCAGATGCTGAATCACGCCGTCGAGTCCGCGAACACCGAAGTCTGGGACCTGTCGCGCACACGCGCCGACCTGAACGGCATGGGCACCACCTGCACCGCCCTCGCGGTGAAAGACGGGCACGTCATGCTGGCGCACGTGGGCGACTCGCGCGCCTATCTGGTGCGGGCGCACCACGCCACACAGCTCACCAGCGATCACTCGTTGGTGGCCCAGTTGGTCGCACGCCAGCAGCTCACCCCCGAGGAGGCGCGCCATGACCCGCGCCGTAACGTGGTCACGCGCAGCGTTGGCGTGGGCCCCGAGGTCGAGGTGGAGCTCGTCACCGTTGGCGAGCCGCTCCAGCACGGCGACACGATCGTGCTCTGCTCCGACGGGCTGCACGGCCAGGTGAGCGACGACGAGATCGCCGGTGCTGCCATGGGCGAGTCGCTCGAGGCCGCGTGCGGCGAACTCATCGAGTTGGCCAATGAACGCGGTGGCCCGGACAACATCACCGTGGCGATGCTGCGCTATGAGCAGCGCGGTGGTGCCCCGCAGAACGCGTGGACCCGGTTGTGGCGGTCGCTGTTCGGCTCTCCCAGAGCGTGAGGCGCGCGCTCCCCGCGCTTGCACCAGTTTCCAGTCACCTGACACGGCCCGCGCTGGGCGCGGTCATCATCAGAGGGTGCGCGTCCTGCGCGCGCCGATCCCCGAACCTGTTCCCGAGGAGGAAGTCCGAAATGCGTCTCCGTTTCCCGACCCTCATGACCCTGTCGTGCGCCCTGCTGATCGCCGTGCCTGCCTTCGCCCAGGAAGCCGCCAAGCCGGCCACGCCCGCGGCGGCGACCGATGCCGCGAAGAAGGCCGCACCGGCTGAAGCCACCACGCCCGCCGTGAAGATGGTGACGTCCGCTTCCGCCGATGCCGCCATCAAGGCTATCGACGCGCAGATCGCCAAGGCCGCGCCCAAGCGGGCCGAGGCCGGCTGGCGGACGAAGCTGCCTCTGCCCACCGCGGTCAAGTTCGACACGAGCAAGCAGTACCTGGCGCATATGATGACGAACAAGGGCGAGATCGTGCTGAAGCTCATGCCCGAGGTCGCACCGCTGCACGTGACCAACTTCATCTACCTCACGCGCATGGGCTTCTACGATGGTCTGGGATTTCATCGCGTGATCCCCGGCTTCATGGCGCAGGGCGGCTGCCCCGTCGGCAATGGCACCGGAAGCCCGGGCTACGGCTTCAACGGCGAGTTCAGCCCCGCGGTGCGGCACACGCGTCCCGGCATGCTGTCCACGGCCAACTCCGGCCCGGGCACCGACGGCAGCCAGTTCTTCCTGACGTTCGTTCCCACCGGTTACCTGGACGGCAAGCACACGATCTACGGCGAGGTCGCGAGCGGCATGGACGTCATGAAGGCGCTCGAGGCCAAGGGTTCGCCCAGTGGTGCGACCAGCGAGAAGCTCATGATCACCAAGGTGACCATCGAGGTGAAGTGACGCGTCGTCACGTCGTATAGTGCCGGCCCCGGGTGCTTCGAGCGCCCGGGGCTTTGCATAGACTACGCGGTCCGTGCGCGAGGGCCGGGTTGCCTGCCCGCCCTTGCGCACGCCGTGAAGTCCGATCGCGTTGTTCACCCGAAGTCTTCAGCCGACGCCAGGGTAATCGAGCGCCCGGCGCATCATTCAGTCGCCGCTCAGGGAGGAGTCCATGGCATCAGGGCCGCGCATCCCGTTCTCCGGCATCCTGTTGGTCGTCTTCGGCGCGTTGTTCCTCGCCGACCAGATGGGCGCGCTGTCGTTCGGCACCGTGTTCTCGAAGTACTGGCCCGCATTGCTCGTGCTGGCCGGCGTGCTCAACCTGATCGAGCGCCCGAGCAGCCTGTTCGCGCCCATCATCATGATCACGGTCGGCGCGGCGCTGCTGCTGTCGAACCTGGGATATCTCCAGTTCGAGAGCGTGT
>CAZADU010000501.1:0-3483 GCA_964483945.1 uncultured bacterium | reverse complement strand
CGGGCGTTCTCGGCCGCGCGAGAAACTGGGTCGAGGGCCTGAATTAGCGCTGCTGCCTTTTCAGTTGACCGCTTGTCCTGAACCGACGGCCTGCATTCGCGGCTGCTATGCTGCGTCATCATGAACGCGCATGCTCCTGAGTCTGCCCCGCACCCGACACCGCCCGTGCTCCCGTCGTGGTTCGACGGCGAGGACGCGCCACTCACGTCCGAGTTGCACACCTGCATCCACTGCGGGCTGTGCCTGACCGCGTGCCCCACCTACCGCACGCTCAAGGTGGAGCCCGATTCGCCGCGCGGGCGGCTCTACCTGATGCGCGGGCTCGCCGAGGGCCGCATCGCGCCGAGCGATCCGCTCGTCGCGCACTTGGACCGCTGCCTCGACTGCCGCGCGTGCGAGACTGTGTGCCCCGCGGGTGTGCCCTACTCGCGGCTGCTCGAAGCCACACGCGGGCAGCTGCAGCGCCGCTGGCGCAGGGGCTCGGCGATGCGGCTGCTGGGTCACTGGGTGTTGAAGAGCGTCCTGCCCGACGCCGGGCGCGTCTCGCTCGTCGCCGACCTGCTGCGCGTGGGCCAGTCGCGTCCGTTCGCCGCGCTGCTCGCCACGCCGCTCGCTCGTGCACTGATGCCGCGGTTCGCGAAACAGGGCCTCGAGATGACGCCCGCGCTCAAGCCCGCGCGCGAACGCGCGCTCGAGAGCGTCGCATCGAGGCTCCCAGCGGGAGCACGGCTGGAACACCGCACCGACGCACTCGTGTTCCACCCCGCCGGGAGCGCCAAGGGCCACGTGGCGTTCCACACCAGCTGCATCATGCCGGCGATGTTCCCGGACGAGAACCACGAGAGCGTGCGGCTCATGGTGATCGCCGGCCTACGCGTGACCGTGCCGAGCGCGCAGACCTGCTGCGGCGCGCTGCAGGCCCATGCAGGGTTGCGCCGGGAGGCACGAGCGCTGGCTTCCGAGAACGCGCGCGCGTTCGACGCCGAGTACGACTTCATCGTCTCCAACTCGGCCGGCTGTGGCGCAGCGCTGCGCGAGAGCGGCCACCTGGTGGCCGACACGCCCGCAAGCGACGCGGCGCACAGGCTTTCGGAGCGCACGCGCGACGTGGCGGAGATCCTTGCGCACTACAATCTGCCGCAGCCTCCGGCCGCGATGAGCGCGCCCGGGGATGCCGCCCGCCCGTTGCGCGTCACGTACCACGACGCCTGCCACCTCGCACACGCCCAGCGCGTGCGCGAGGCACCACGGCGGCTGCTGCGCGCCCTTCCCGGTGTGGAGTTCGTGGCGCTTCCCAACGCCGACTGGTGCTGCGGCAGTGCCGGTGTGTACAACCTCACGCATCCCGACATGGCCGACGCGCAGCTGGGACCCAAGCTGGATTCGGTCGCGAGTGTGACGCCGGACGTGGTCGTGGCGTCCAATCCGGGCTGCCTGCTGCACATGCGCCGCGGTGCTACCGCGCGCGGCATGACGCCCCGGTTCGTGCACCTGGTGGAGCTGCTGGGCGAGGCCTACCCGCCGCCCGCGCCGGGCGCGTGACCGCACCGCTCGTCTCGCGCCGTGCGGCGGCGGCGCTGTTCCTGGAGCGTCAGTGGCTCGACCGCCCGCGCGGCCGCCGGCTCACCGCGGCCACACTCGCGGACTTCGTCTCGGGCATGGGCGGGCTGCAGATCGACTCCGTCAACGTGGTGGACCGCGCGCACCACCTCACACTGTGGAGCCGGTTCGGCGAGTACGACCGCACCAAGCTCGAGCGGCTCACCTATCGCAAACGCGTGCTGTTCGAGTACCTGTCGCACGTGGCGTGTTTTGTCGCCACACGCGACCTGGCACTTCACCGCGGCGTCGCCGAGCACCTGCGCACCTGGACGGGGTCGCACCACCGCAAGCTGATGAAGCGCGAGCGCGCGCTCGTGGAGCACGTGCAGCAGGCCATTGCCGAGCGCGGGCCGCTCGGCAATGCCGATTTCGAACGCCCGAAGCACATGGGCAAGGGCGGCGGTTGGTGGAGCTGGAAGCCGGCCACCCATGCTCTCGACTCGCTGTGGAAGGCGGGGTACATCGGCGTGCACTCGCGCGTCCACTTCCACAAGCGCTTCGCGTCCATGGAGCGCGTGCTACCGGAGTTCGAGAGCACGCCGCCCCTCCCGTACGACCAGGTGCTGCGCGAGCGCATGCTGCGCTCGCTCACCGCGATGGGTGCGGCCACGCTGGACGACTTGAGCAGGTACTGGACATGGCCGCAGTGGAAGATGCCCGGCCAACGCGCGATGTTCCGCAGGCTGATGGACGAGGGCGCGGTGCGCGAGCTGAGGCTCGAGGGTGAGAAGCGGCCGTGGTTCGCGCGCGCCGAGGACCTGCCCGAGCTGGAACGCGCACACCGCAAGCGCATGCCGTCTCGCGGCACCACGCTGCTGTCGCCATTCGACTCGTTCCTGTGGCATCGCGAGCGCGCGCACCGGCTGTGGGGCTACTTCTACCGCATCGAGATCTACGTCCCCGGCCATCAGCGCCAACACGGCTACTACAGCCTGCCACTCATGCACGACGGCCAGTTGCTGGGCCGCGTCGATCTCAAGACCCATCGCGAAGCCGGCGTCCTCGAAGCGCGCCACGTACATTTCGAACCCTGGTTCGCCGCCGGCGAGGCACCGCCACGCGTCACGTGGGGCACGCCCGAGCGCGATGCGGTGTTCGCCGGGCTCGCCGATTCGCTCAAGTCGCTGGCCACGCACGTCGGCGTTACGAGCGTGAAGCTTGGAAGAGTCACCCCGTCCCGCTGGAAGAGTGACCTGCGAGCGGCTTTGCTCAGTTGAGCGCATGCACCGCTTCGCGCCCAAGCGGACGACCGAGCGGGAGGGTGAGGTGGGACGCGAAAGTGGACAGTCGCGAGCAGGCCGGAGGACAGGGATGTCCGGAGGCCGTCCGTGAGCGTCAGGGAGGGCCGGCCACGAAGGCCGGCCCGAGCGTTGGCCACTTTCGCGTCCCACCTCACCCTCCCGCGGCTTCTCAGCCACACGCCGCAGCTTGTCAGCAACACCCCGCCGCCGAGCCGAACAACGAGAATCAGTCGAGGTACTTCACGAACAGCACCTCGTTGTGCGCCTCGTTGTAGAGCAACTCATCCACCATCGAGCGCGCAATCAGGATCCCGAACCCGCCCGCGCGAAGCCCCTTCTCCTGCCGCACTCGCGCACTCTCTGCCATCTCCTCCACCGGATAGCTCACTGCCGCGTGCGGCAGGTCGTCGAGCCGGAAGCCGGGCCCCGGGTCCTGGATGCGGTAGAGCACCATGCGACGCGTTCGCAGATAGGCCACGCGCACTTTGCGATCGGGATCGAGACGCCCTCCCCACTCCACGGCGTTCCGGAGCATCTCGGTGAACACGTAGCTGATGTCCTGGCGCACGTTCTCCGGCAGGTCGGTGTCGAGTCGCGCGATAAAGCCCTGAATGCGATCGGCAGCGCCCATGTCGCACGG
>CAZADU010000500.1:0-6972 GCA_964483945.1 uncultured bacterium | reverse complement strand
TCCGCCCTTGATCTCGTCCTCGAATGAGAACCCCTCACCGCGCTTGCGGGGTTTGAGGCGCAGGTGCACTTCGCCGAACTGCCCGCGCCCGCCGCTCTGCTTCTTGTGGCGGTACTCGCCCTCGGCCTTACCGCGAATGGTCTCGCGATATGGCACGTGCGGCTTGCTCAGCAGGACCTCGACGCCAAAGCGCTTCTTCATGCGCTCGACGAGAATCTCGAGGTGCAGGTCGCCCATGCCCTGAACGATGGATTCCTTGGTGCTCTCCTCGAAATGCCGGGACAGTGTGGGGTCCTCCTCGTGCAGGCGCGCGAGCCCGACCGCCATCTTCTCTTCGTCGCCCTTGTTCTTCGCACGGATGCACTCGGCGGCCACGGGCAGCGGGAAGTCGGGCGGTGCCAGCTTCACGGGCCGCGACTTGTCGGCGAGCGTGTCGCCGGTGTGCGTCTCGCGCAGCTTCACCGCGGCCACGATGTCACCGGCGGCCGCGCCCCTGCAGTCCGAGCGGTCCTTGCCGCACAGGTGGTAGAGCGTGCCCAGCCTCTCGGAGCGATTGCGCGTCGTGTTCGCCAGCTCCTTGCCGGGTTCGACGTGGCCCGACCAGACTCGGATCAGCGACAGCTCACCCAGATGCGCCTCGGCGAGCGTCTTGAACACGGTCGCGGAAACCGGCGTGGCGGTATCGGGCCGGATCTCGATGCCATTCGCGCCGTGGTCGCCCAGCGCGTGCTGCGGATGCACGTCCACCGGGCTCGGCAGCACATCCACGACCTCTTCGAGCACTTCCTTCACGCCCAGGTTGAACGCGGCCGAGCAGCAGAACACGGGCGCCAGGTCGCACTGCACGACGCGCTCGCACAGGCCCCGTCGGATCTCCTCCACCGTCAGGTCGCCGGTCGTGAGGAACTTCTCCATGAGCTGCTCGTCGCCCGTGGCGGCTTCCTCGAGCAGCGTGGCGCGCGCCTGTGCCGCCGCGTCCTTCATCTCGGGCGGGATCGGCACCTCGGTGCTCTTCTCCTCGGCACCCTTGCCCGCGAACGTATAGGCCTTGTTCTCGATCAAGTCCACGACGCCGTGGAACTGGTCGGCCTCGCCGATCGGCAGCTGCGCGGGCACGGCATTCAGGCCCAAGCGGTCGTGGCAGCTCTTCACCGCGGCGGCGAAGTTGGCGTGCTCCTTGTCCATCATGTTGACCACGACGATGAGCGGGGACTTCTCCTGCTTGAGCACTTCCCACACCACCTCGGTACCCACCTCCACACCGGCGGCGGCGCGCAGCACGAGGATCGCGGAGTCGGCCACACGCAGGGCGCTGTACACGTCGCCCACGAAGTCGGCGTAGCCCGGCGTGTCGAGCAGGTTGATCTTGTGGCCTTGGAACTCGAACTGCGCGAGCCCCAAGTCGATCGTCATCTGACGCGAGATCTCCTCCGGACTGTGGTCCAGCATCGTGCTGCCGTCGGACACCTTGCCGATGCGGGTCGTGGCCTTGGCCTGGAAGAGCATCGCCTCGGCGATGCTCGTCTTACCCACGCCGTGGTGGGCGACCAGGGCTACGTTGCGGATGTTGCCGGTTGCGAACTCCTTCACGCTGCACCTCCCAGGTGGGGGGCATGGGTGCTCGAGTCGGGTCGTGGAGTCGGAACAGGCGGCCCCGCGTAACCTGAAGCAATGACTAAAGCTAGCACCGCGATTTCGCGTGGGTCAAGAGCTCTTGGAGTCCTGTGTCCTCAAGCTTCGTTGGCAGTCTTCGGCGACTGCCAGCGCGTCAAGCTCGTGCAGCTCGCGGGTGTGGCTTGTGCAGCAGCCGTCAAGAGTTGAGCATCGCGGGCCTGGCCGCCGCCAAGGCGGTTGACCACGCTTGCGGGCGACTCTAATTTCATGTGGTTTGGATCGCCGAGTCCGATTCCCCCACGGCACCAGCCCACCCCCTCAAGGAGCACATGATGTCGTTTCGCCTGACCTTCCGCGCCGTTGCCCTGGCGCTGTCTGTGGCTGCGTTCGCGGCGGCTCTGTACGCCGTCTCCGCCTCGGCCGCCGCCGCTGCCGCCGCCACGACGCCGGCCAAGCCCGCAGCAACTACGACGACTGCTGTGCCTCCCACGACCGGCAGCCTCCCCGCCCCCGCTGGAGTCACCAAGGGCGATGTCGCCAAGGGTGCAGCCAAGTACAAGGTGATGTGCATCGCGTGTCACAAGGCCGACGGCTCAGGTGGCTTCAAGTCCACGGGCAACCCGACGCCCAACTGGCTGCTCAAGAAGACTTGGGCTTCGACGCACACCGAGGGCTTTCTTCGCAATTGCATCGTGAACGGCAACATGAAGTCGGGCATGGTCGCCTGGGGCAAGACGGGCGCGTTGAAGCCGCAGGAAGTCGAGGACATGGTGGCGTTCGTCATGACTCACAAGGCGAAGGCAAAGTAAGCACCACGCCCAGACTCCGAAAAGCACGAAGCGCGCCCCTCGCGGGGCGCGCTTCGTGCTTTTCGGTGGAGTGGATCGGAATCGGGCTCGCAACTCCTCGCGCGCGCCGAGTCTTCAGCCAGCGCTACTCGATCTCGATCGTGTACGGCATGAGCGCGAGCGTCGCACCCGCGGGCATGCCGGCGAGACGGTAGATGCGCGTCAGTGCGTCCAGCGCTGGCACGCGCGCCTCCTGGCTCTTCTCCTCGTCGAACAGGCCCCCCAGCCAGCGCTGCACGATCGTGCGCCGGGGGCGCGGGTAGAGGTCGATCACGACGTCGTCGTTCGGGCCGATCCCGACCTTCTGCTTCGCCAGCGCGAACGCCTCGTGGAGCCCGCCCAGGCTGTCCACCAGTCCGAACTGATGCGCTCGCAGGCCCGACCACACGCGCCCCTGCCCCACCGAGTCCACCGCACCGGCGCTCATGGCACGGCCCTCGGATACACGCGCGACGAACACGCGATAGAACGCCTCGAGGTTTCGCTGGTAGAGCGCGCGCTCGTCGTCGTCGAAGTCACGGTACGGCGACCACATGTCGGCATGCTTGCCGCGCTTGACCGTCTCGACGTTGAGCCCGAGCTTTCGGTAGAGGCCGAGTACGTTGAGCTTGCCGCCGAACACGCCGATCGAACCGGTGATCGTGGCCGGACTGGCCACCACGGCGTCGCCCGCGCACGCGAGGTAGTAGCCGCCCGAGGCCGCCAGGTCGCCCATGCTCACAATCACGGGCTTCACGCGGCGCAATCGGCGCAACTCCTGCCACACCGCGTCCGAGGCGTCGGCCGAGCCGCCGGGGCTGTCGATGCGCAGCACGACCGCACGGATGCTCCTCTGCCCGCGGATCTCTTGAAGTGCTTCGACCAGCGTGCGGTCGCCCACCGAGCGGCCACCGCCGAAGGGGCCCTCGCGACTCTTGCCGTCCACGATGTCGCCCTCGGCCACGACGAGCGCGATGTGCTCGCCGGTGGCCAGACCGCCCTCGCCCAAGTAGTGCAGCAGGGATACGGTCGCGAACTTCTCACCGTCGGCATGCGTCGCCAACGAGTCCACGTCGCCGAGCGTGAGCAGCGTGTCGATGATGCCCAGCTCGTGCGCGGTGGATGCCGCGTAGGGGCCGCCATCGATCAGTACGCGCATGCTGTCGGCGGACACGTCGCGCGACTCGGCGAGGCTGCGGATCAGCGTGGCGTACTGATCGTCGAGCAGAGCTTCCAGGGCCTCGCGCGCTTCGGGCGAGAGTGTGTCGCGCGTGAACGTCTCGACCGCGGACTTGAAGCGGCCCACGTGCTGGAAGTTGGGGCGCACGCCAAGCTTTTCGTAGGTGCCGCGCAGGAACAGCGCCGACGCCGACAGGCCGTCCAGCTGCAGCGTCGAGACGGGCGGCATGGCCACGAATCCGGCCGAGGCGGCGAGCAGGTACTCCTTCTCGCCGCCGCCGGACAGGCAGGCGTAGACGGGTTTGCCGGTGGCGCGAAACGCGCGTACGGCGTCGCACATCTCGTAGACGCGCGCCCAGCCCCAGCCGAGCCCGTCCACGTGCAGTACGAGGGCCGATACATCGTGGTCTTCCGCGGCATTGCGCACGGTGAACAGCAGTTCGTGGAACGTGGGGCGCTCACGGCGCAGGAAGTCGAACGTCGAGCCCGGCGGCGGCGGCCCCTCGTCCACCATGTAGGGCACGTCGAATACCAGTACGCGCGGCCCGCTGGTCACCCGCATGGGATGGCGGTTGTGCAGCGCCAGGCTCAGCGCGATGGCCCCGAGCGTGATGACGAGCAGCGTGAGCACGATCGCACGGCGGCGAGACGGCATGGGGGCTCTCCACGGGGTGGCGGGGGAACGAGCGGCAGCATGCCACAGCCGCGCATCCGGCGGCACCCGGGCGGGGGCGCCGCAACCGGCGCATCAGAAGCGGCGGCGGACGTCCACGGCGAAGTAGATGCCACTCGCGTCCTGCGACGGGTCCTCGTGCCGCTCGTAGCGGCCGCTGCCGGTGAGGCGGAGTCGCCACAGGCCGGGTAGGCCCACGTCGGTGTAGACCTCGCCCGAGGCGAACAGGTACGACGAGTGCAGGTCGGGGGACTCGAGTGAGACGGTCGCGGCGGAGCGGTCGTACTCACGCCACCCGGCGGACGGCACGAACGACAACCAGTCACCCGCGTGCAGCCGTTCGAACTCGATCACGGCCGAGAACTGCGTGTAGCGCTCGGACTCCACGAGAGGCGCCCACAGGCGCTCGAAGCGTGGCCCCACCCGCACACCCCAGCCTCGTGCCAGAGACCAGTGCAGCGCGGGCAGTGCGGTCCACAGCTGGTAGTCGAAGTACACGCTCGTGTCCGGGTCGTCGTAGCGATAGCCGTCCACGGACACCCAGGCTTCGGCGGTGAGCCGTTCGTGCAGCGGCACGAACGCGTTGCCGTCGGCGCGCCCGCTCCAGAAGTGATCGCGCGTCGAGGGCGTCTCGTAGACCGTCATGCGCCGGTCGAGCTGCACGTCGAGCGCCACCGCGCCAGCGCGGGGCAGGAGTCCGCGCAGCGTGAGCGACCCGTGTTGCTCGACGTGGTCGCGAGCGACCGAATCTGGGAACGCGCGCACGTCGGCGCCATAGCCCAGTTCGGTGTCCCACGTAGCGTCCAGTGGTGCCAGGCCCCAGCGCAGCCAGCCACGGCCAGCGTTACGGTCGAGTGCTGACAGATCCGACGTGCCCCCGGCGCGGAACCAGTCGCCACCCACGAGCACGTCCCAAGTTTGCGAACGGTCGAGCGAGCGGTGGCGGAGCCGTGCATGCGGGAAGAACCGCAGTTCGCGCCGGTCGCCGCCGAACGACTCGTCGTGCGTCACGTCCAGTTCGGGCACGAGGATCGCTCGCCAGCCCCCGCCCGGTTCGCCCTGCCACTCGGCGCGTGTGTAGCTGCGCTGGAGCTTGTCGCCGTACGTAAGCTCCTGGCGCAGCCACAGCCGCCGGCCGCTGCCCGACAGTCGCGCCAGTTCGAACGCGGCCACGATCGCACTTCGGGTCTCGGGCGTGCCGGTGAGCTTGCGGCCGGTGAACGTGGTGTCGTCGAACGTGTCCTCGTAGAAGAACTCGTTCGTCACGTCCGAGGCTGCCCCCAGCTCCCAGCGCACAAAGCTCGAGTCACACCGCTGCGCGCACGCGTTGCGTGGCCACGCGAGTGCCGCGAGCGCGAACATCGCGGCGCACACGAAGACCGCGCCCGGCAGGGCTCCCCTGCGCCGGGCGCGGCGATCAGAGTCGAGGCATGGGAACGGATCGATCAGCGTGGTCCCGTCTGGCCGGTGCTGCGCATGGCCCGCGTGGCCTGTTCACGAGCCTGTCGCGTGAGGCTCAGGGCCAGGCGCTGGTGGCCCGATCCGGCCTCGGCTCGCGCCCGTGACTGCAGGGCCTCGGCATTGGCTAGCAGACGGCGAGCGCGCTCGGAACCCTCGGCGTCCACCAGCTCGTGTGCGCGCCCCAGCACTTCGTCGGTGCGCTGAAGCGCGGTCGCGACCGTCTCTTCGAGCGATTCGCTGGAGTTGCACAGGCGCAGCGCGCGCATGGCCCGTTCGCGCGCGCTCGTCGTGAGCTGCAGCGCGGCGAGGTAACGCGTCTCGCGGTAGGCCTGCTCGGCGCGGGCCTGCATGTCGAGCGCGGTGCGCAACAGGTCGCGTGCCATGGGCGCGTCGCAGTGCGCGAGCCGGTCGCGGGCGCGGTCCAGGATCTCGCGTGTGCGCTGCAGCTGCTCCTCAACGCGACCCGGGTCGGGCAGCCCGCGCAGCAGCGCAATGGCGCGGTCCGCGTGGATGCGGGCGTCGAACGTGGCGCGGCCCGCCGCCGCGTAGCGCCCCTCGCCGAACGCCGACTTGGCCATGGCCTGGAGTACCACCGCCTGGTCCACTTCGGCCGCCGCCTGCGCGTGGGGAGACTCGGCGAGCAGGTCCTTGGCCAACTGGATGCGGCGGTCGGTGAGTTCGATCGCGTCTTGAAGCCTTTGCAGGTCCGGCGGGGACGACTGCGCGAGCACCGGGGCGGCGACGAGGATGCCGAGCACGATCGCGAGGACCGCGGGAAGGGCACGGAATCGGTTGAGCATCTCGGGGACCTCCTGCGGCAGGCGGGGGCCTGTAGCCGGGCAAGAAGCGGAACTCATCGCCGCAGCAGAGTAGCAGCCACCGTGCCCACCGGGGCGGACCGCCGCCGGCCTGCTCAAGCCACTTGTAGGCAGTAGCTTGAGACTTTGTGGGGCCTCCAGCCCTACGGCTTGGGGCCGCCCGTGGTGAACCGTCCGGTACGGTACGGGCCAGCGACTGGCCATCGCGGTGCAGGGGCCCGGCGCTCCGCCGTGGGACGCAGGCCCCGGAAACACGAAAGCCCCGACCAGTTGCCCGGTCGGGGCTTCGAATAATTAAGGGGCAGCGACCTACTCTCCCACCCAGTCACCCGGGCAGTACCATCGGCGCTGGAGGGCTTAACTTCTCTGTTCGGAATGGGAAGAGGTGTTTCCCCTCCGC
>CAZADU010000499.1:0-4129 GCA_964483945.1 uncultured bacterium | reverse complement strand
GCGAGCGTGACCATGCTCGCGAACCAGAATCCGAACTCGAACTACTTCCCGCCTCACGCCCAGACGATCGCACGCGTTCAGGCGGTCCAGTGGCGAATCGATGCTGGCGCCTGGGCACCGGCCATACCGGCCGACGGTGCGTTCGACGGCTACAGCGAGGCGTTCGTCACGCCCGCCGTGCCGCTGCCTGACGGACTGCACGTGATCGAGGCGCGCGCGAGCACGACGGCCGGTGTGTGGAGCGAGAGCTTCGCGAGTGACACCGTCACGGTGCTCGGGAGTCCGGTGGACGTGCCGCCCGGAATCATCGCGCCGCCTCGCCTGTTGCTGTCCGCACCGAGCCCCAATCCCATGCATGGTGATGCGGTCCTGCGCTTCCGGCTGGCGCGCGCCGAGCGCGTGTGGCTCGAAGTCTTGGATCTGGGCGGCCGCCGCGTGCGGCGTTTGGTGGCCGGGGAGCAATACCCCGCGGGCAGTCATGAGCTACAGTGGGACGGCAGAGCCGAGCGTGGCGAGTGGGTCGCAAGTGGGGTGTACGTCGTCTCGCTCTCAACGCGTGACGAAACTGCAGTCCAGCGCATCGTGTTCCTGCGATGACATGGAACGACCCTATGTCAGTGCGATAGTTGTCTCCTGGCGGCCGCCCGGAGTCAGCGGACCAGCCAAGCGATCACGAGCGACAGCACCACCAGCGTGCCGAGCACGCGATGAACGCTCCAGCGCAGGCGCAACAGCAGCACCGCGCTCACGATCGAGAGTGCCAGGGCGGCGGGGTCGAGTGTGCGAACGTCCGGTGCCAGAAGCTGCATGGGCCCTGCGCGCCAGCTGCCCACGTTCGCGAACAAGACGTGCATGGCGAACCACAGCGAGAGCTGCAGGATGACACCGAGCACCGCGGCCGTGATGCCAGCGAGTGCTCCCCGGAGCCGGGGTTGCCTGCCGAGCCCGTCGATGTAGGGTGCGCCTGCGAACACCCACAGGAAGCACGGGGCAAACGTAGCCCAGAGCGCGACCGCAGCACCCAGGAGGCCCTGCGCGATCGCATCGGAGCCCGCCGACCGGAATGCCGCGAGAAAGCCCACGAACTCGGTGACCAGGATGAGCGGGCCCGGCGTCGTCTCGGCGAGACCCAGCCCGTCCAACATCTCGCGCGGCGTGAGCCAGCCGTGACGGGCCACAACTTCCTGGCTCATGTAGGCCAGCACGGCGTAGGCACCCCCGAACGTGACCATGGCGAGGCGCGAGAAGAACCACGCCAGCTGCGACAGGATGTGCTGCGGGCCGAACTTCCACGCGATCGCCAGCAGCGGCAGCACCCACGCGGCGAGTCCGATCGCCACCGTGCGCACCGTGCCCCAGCGCGACACGCGCTGCGCCGGTATTCGACCCGCCACAGCGGTGAGCGGCCAGCAGGCCCCGATGAGCCCGGCGGTCAGTATGACGAGTGGGAACGGCAGGGCGAAAGCGAACAGGGCAACAAACGCCGCGGCGGCGATCGCGTACTGACGCCAATGAGTCAGGGCGCGCAGCGACATGCGCAGGACCGCCTGCAGCACAAACACCAGAACGGCGGCCTGGATACCGAGGAACGCGGACCGCACCAGCGGCAGCGCACCGAGCGTCGCGTACATCGCGGCAAGGGCCAACACCACGGCAGCGCCCGGCAGCACGAACAGAAGTCCGGCCGTCAGTCCGCCGCGCGTGCCGTGCAGCTTCCAACCGGCGTACGTCGCGAGCTGCATGGCCTCGGGGCCCGGCAGCAGCATGCAGAAGCCGAGCGCATCCAGAAACTCCTGCTCGCTCAACCAGCCGCGCTCGTCCACCAGTTCGCGATGCATGAGCGCGATCTGTGCGCTCGGGCCCCCGAACGACAGCCAGCCGATCCGCCACCAGACACGCGTCGCCTCGGCGAGCGTGATGGCGGTCGGAGTCGGCGTGGCGCTGGGAAGCGCCTCGATCACGTGCGAGCCAGCCTACCCGGGGCCGGCCAGTTGTGGGTCTCCTCGGCGGCATCGCGGCAGCGGCGATAGAGCGCATCGTAGAGGGGCATGACGGCATCGAGTTGCGCCAGGTCGTCCTTGTACATGCGCGAGAACCCGACCGAGGCGGCGAGCAGGCCCGTCGCTTCGGGTGCGAGGTCCATGCGCGCGGTGTCGGCGCCCCGCACGATATCGGCCAACTGACGGAGCGCGGGGGACTCCAGCCCGAACTCGTCCAGCATGGTGTCGAACGTGCAACGTTCGCCGCGGTGCGACCACGACACGCCCTCGATGTCGAACGGTGTGGCCCGGAACCGCTCGGCGACACCGGGGACCTCCGCCGCGGCGACGAACAGGATGACCGCATCGCGGTCCACGAACCGCCGCAGCAGCCATGGGCAAGCGATGCGGTCCACCTTGGGGCGCTCCCGTGTCACCCACACCGTGCGCCCGCGCTCGTCGCGACGCGGCAGCTGCCGCGAATCCACGAGCAGCTGGCCGGCCTTCACCCAGGCCACGTGCCCGCCCTCGAGCGTCTCAGCAGAGGCCGCGCCTTCCTGTCGAAGCCAGGCGGCCACGCCCTGGCTGAGTTTCGCGCCGTGGTGGCAGGCCACGACGACGCGCTGGCCGGCATAGTCGCGCGCCCAGGTCTCTGCGGTGGCGGCGGTGCGGCGGAGGGCGCCCGCGATGACGCGCGGGTCCTCGGCGAAGTGTTCGTCGGTGCGGACGTCGAACAGGATCGGGGCGTCCGGGGTACCGACCAGTCGCGCGAGCTGCGGAACGGAGATCTCGTTGGGAGACGGCATACGTCCTCCTGATGTGCGTGTTGACGTGCGTGCACTGAGGACGCGATGTTTTGGCTGTCGCCTCACGAGGTACTCGCGCAGAACCCCTTAGGGCGAAGTATCGCGGGCGAGGCGCGCGGCGGTCAAGGCCGAACACGGCCCCAAGGCTCGGCGCGGGCGCAGACTCACGCCTTCGAGCAGCCGACGGTCCTCTCAGTCCAGCGCCAGCGTCGGCGCGTACGCGCCGACAAGGCTGCGCATCCCGAGCAGGACTTCGTCAGTATGCTCGGGCAACAGAGTTCACGCGAAGACTCCCGTGCACACCCCTCGTGGAGAGTCAGGTATGCTCGGGGAGCACGGGGCGGAGGTCACCGGCGCGCGTCACATCGCCATCCGGCAGCGCCAGCCGTGTAGGCGCCGCCGAGCACGACCCGCGGTGTACACGGCAACCAGAACCGGCAGGAGGGTGCATGGGAGAGACGCGCGTCGACCTGCTTCACCTGCTGGAGGATCTGCGCGACGCTTACACGGGCGCAGTCGAGGAGACCGTGCTCACGGAAATCGTCGCCAACTCGCTCGATTCCGGCGCGACTCGCATTGAACTCACAGCGGATCCCGCAATGGCCACCCTGGTCGTGCGCGATGACGGGACGGGCATGCAGCGGCGGGAACTCTCACGGTTTCACGACATCGCATCGAGCACCAAGACCAAGGGCGATGGCATCGGGTTCGCGGGCGTGGGCATCAAGTTAGGGCTGCTCTTGTGCGAGGACGTGGTCACCGAGACGCGGCGCGGCAAGAGTCATGTGGCGAGCCAGTGGCACCTGGCTTCCCGGCACAAGGCGCCGTGGCGATGGCTGCCGCCGCCCGGTCGCGTCGCCGAGCGGGGCACCGCCGTGACGCTACGTCTGCGCAACCCGCTCTCTCCACTGCTCGATGCGGGCTTCTTGGAATCCACGCTGCGCCGGCACTTCCTGCCATTGTTCGATCCCGCATTCGCGGCGATTCTGTCTGCCAAGTACGCACAGGGCGTCCGGTTCGCGGTGAACGGGAGCGAGCTCTCGGTCGAGACGGTCAGAGGTCGCCAGTCGGCTACGATCGAGGTGCGGCTGGGGCGCAAGCGCAAGCCGTCAGCGGTCGGCTACCTTGTGCTCGCCGAGCAGCCGCTGCCCGAGGAGTCGCGCGGGCTCGCCGTGAGCACGTGGGGCAAGGTGATCCGCCGCGGCTGGGAGTGGCTGGGTGTGACGCCCTCGGCCCCCGAGCGCATCGGTGGTGTCGTGGAAGTTCCCGCGCTCGCCGAGTGCCTGACGCTCAACAAGGCCGAGTTCGTGCGCACAGGGAACCGTGGCGCCCTCTACCTGAGCT
>CAZADU010000498.1:0-10612 GCA_964483945.1 uncultured bacterium | reverse complement strand
CAGCGTGCGCACCGTCGCGGGCAGGTCCTTGGGCAGCTGGGTTCGATCCGGTTCGGCGCGAAGCACCGCCGCCAGCGTGTCGGACACGGTCTCGCCGTCAAACGCTCGCGAGCCCGTGAGCATCTCGAACAGCACGACGCCAAACGCCCAGATATCGGCACGCCGGTCCGCGGGCATCCCTCGCGCCTGCTCGGGACTCATGTAGGCCGCGGTGCCGATGATCATGCCGCTCGTCATCGCACTGACCGCATAGGTCGGTGAGTGCGACAGCTGCGCCGAGCGCGACTCCGAGTCGAGCGACTTGGCGAGGCCAAAGTCGAGCACCTTGACGCGCCCGTCCGGCGTTAGCCGGATGTTGGCGGGCTTCAGGTCGCGGTGCACCACGCCGTGTTCATGCGCAGCTTCCAGCGCGAGCGCGATCTGGCGCGCGATCTCGATGGTGTCGGACACCGGCACCGGGCCGCGCGCGATGCGCTGTGCCAGGTCCTCCCCCGGCACCAACTCCATGCTCAGGTAGCGCACACCCTCGACCACGTGGACGCTGAAGACCGTGGCGATGTTCGGGTGATTGAGCGACGCTAACAGCTTGGCTTCGCGCTCGAACCGGGCCAGGCGCTCGGCGTCGGCGGCGAATCCGGCCGGCAGCACCTTGATCGCGACCGAACGGTCGAGCGTCGTGTCGGTGGCCTTCCAGACCACGCCCATGCCGCCTTCACCGATCTTCTCGGTGAGACGGTAGTGGAGGATCTGCTGTCCGGACTGATGAACGTCAGGGTTCGAGGACATAGGCCGTGTGACGCTGAAGCAAGCTCGATGCACGGTCAAGCGATAATCGTGTCCCAGGCACACGGCGGGGTGGCGTCTGCGGCGCGTCCGCGCTCATTCCCCGCCAGCCTCTCTGGCGACCGGAGCCGTCGAGTCCGTCCCAGCGAGTACTCTGTTGCTCTGTTCCAATGTCGGTCGCATGGCCGAGGCTTGCTTGACCGGGGCTACGTGTGGCGCAAATCATGTCGCAGCGATGCATCGTTTCCTCGAGCCACCACTGGATACGGGAACCGCGACACTCCTGCCTGCCTTCCCGCCCTCGATTCGAAGGAATGCTGTCGTGACCTTGAAGCCCCCTTACTCTGCCGGTCCCCAGGAGTCCCGCTGGCCGGTGATGCTGACGGTCCTCGGGGTCGTGCTGCTGCTCACGGTGCTGCCCGATCGCGTCCGACTGATGGCGAGTTGGGGGCCGCTGGCATTGGGAGCCGTCGTGCTCGCACCCATGCTGGGAGTGTGGGTCTCGCGCGGGCAAGCCCGATGGCTGCGGATCGAACGCGTGCTGACGCTGGTGTTCTGCGCCGTCGGCGGCGTGTCCGTCGTCCTGAACCTCTCGGAAGTGATCCGGGCCATGCTGGGCGGCGCCAGTCATGCGAGCGGAATGCTGTTGTTGAGTTCCGGTTGCGCCGTGTGGGCGAACAACGTGCTGGTGTTCTCGCTGCTGCACTGGCAGTTGGATGCCGGGGGGCCCGAGGCACGCGCGGACGGAAAGCCCGACTTCTGCGACTGGCAGTTCCCACAGGTCGCAGCACCGGAACTCGTGCGCCCAGGCTGGCGGCCGGTCTTCATGGACTACCTGGCGATTGGCTTCACCACGGCGACCGCGTTCAGCCCGACCGACGTGCTGCCACTGACCTCGCGAGCGAAGGGTCTCATGATGCTCGAGAGCATCATCTCGCTGGTGACCATCGCCGTCGTGGCTTCGAGGGCGATCAACGTGCTGGGGCAGTGAACGGCACACCCCTGAGCCGGAGATCGGATATGAGAAGGGGTGCGAAGTTCCGTCGACTCGACGGCTCTCCGCACCCCGAACGTCCGCCTTTCGCAGCCGTGCGACAGCCGCGATAGCGTGTCTACTTGGCGTCTTCGACCAGCGGGACCTCTTCGGCCGCGCTGTACATGATCATCGCGTCGAGCTTGTTCTCGATCTGGTACAGGCGCGTCACGGCCTTCGGCGCCAGAGCCTTGCGGAACTTGGGCACCCACGATGAGCGAAGCTTGTTCTCATCGCGCTTGATGGCGAGGTAATCGTCGAGCATCTTCGAGGCCTGCACATCGGTCATCGCATCGAGGTTCTTCGCATAGTCGAGCACGAGCTCGACCATACGGTCGCCGACCTTCGACATCTCGCCGCGATACTGGCGATAGAGCGGCCAGAACGTCTTGCCCTGCTCATCCGTGATCGTCATGTTCAGCGCCACGATGGCCTGGTAATCGCTCTGCAGCTGGGCCCGGTCGATGGCGACATCGGTACGGACCTGGGCGTTCGCCGGCGTGAACGCGACCAGCGCGAGCACCGTGAGGAGGATGCTGCGGAAGAACTTGCGCATTGTCACGACTCCTTGTGCATGAGTGGTATGAGTTGGCGTGTCGGGAGTGGCCCCGAGCCAGCACGCGTCCGCCGCAGTATCCACGGGTCGGGCACCCTCGACAAACCGGGGTGTCCGCAAACTGTCAGGCGATGAAGGTACGCTCACCGTGAGCTCAGGCCTTGCTGCTGTGGGTCGCCCAGCGCGTCCGGACAAATCCCCACAATTTGCTCCCCAGATTGAGGATCGTGTTCGGCGTGA
This sequence comes from uncultured bacterium, assembly GCA_964483945.1. Taxonomy (GTDB): domain Bacteria; phylum Eisenbacteria; class RBG-16-71-46; order RBG-16-71-46; family RBG-16-71-46; genus JAIOPA01. Next base: position 8,000 of record CAZADU010000498.1, on the reverse strand, counting down.
CCATCAGCAGGCTGAACGCCAGGATGGAGGGTATCACCACGGGGGCCGCCGGCGAATCGTGCGCGAGCACCATCGCAAGCGCGACATTGCGCACGCTCGTGGTGCTCGCGAGCATCATGCGCCGGGGGCGTTGCGGGCCGCCCAGCAGCCAGCCGGCCGCCATCGTGCCGAGGATGAACAACACCATGCACCCGACCGCCGTTCCTCCGATGCTCGCGACGGCCTCCTTGCGGAAGCTCTTCGTCACCACCATGTGGATGAGGAACAGCACCGTGCCGAGAATGCCGAGCACGGGCGAGAGCTTCGCCGACAGCCGCGGTGATCGGTCGCCCACCAGCATGCCGGCCGCGAGCGGGGCGAGCAGGAGCATCGCGTAGGCCCCAAGGATTCGCAGGTAGGGAACGTGTGCGTCCGCGGCTCCCGGGAACATGATGCGAAGGATGACCGGTGAGACGAATACGGCGAGCGCGCTCAGGAGCAGGACCAGCGCTCCGGCCAGGGCCTCCTCGCCCTTGTGCGTTCTCGTGAACTTGACCGCGGTCAATCCTCCCGGCACGCAGGCGAGAATGAGCAGTGCCTGGGCGGAGCCCGACGGGAGCGGGACGATACGCACGATGGCAAGCCCCAGAAGCGGGGCGACCACGAAATTGGCGAACAGCGTACGCGCGAGCAGCGCCTTCGAGGCGAACATCTCACGCAGGTCTTCGGCTTGCGTGCGCATCCCGAGACTGAGCATCGTCAGGAGCAAGAATCCAACAAACGACAGCTTGTCGAGACTTTCCATAAGTGACCTAACCCTCTGAGAGCACGGCCATCAGCGAGAGCAGTATCCATGAGCGCTCTGTCGGGAACAACGAGCCTCTGATCCCGCCGCAGTGGCCGATCAAGCGAGCAGCAGCAGGAACGCGAAGCCCAGAGCGCCGAGCACGAATGGGGCCAGCCTCCCCTGCCGTTCACGGGGCAGTTCGGAGATCACCGTATTCGCCATGACACCACCGGCCACCAGCCCGAGAAGGATGCCCAGCACCGGCTCGTGCATCTGAATCGTCATGCCGCACACCCAGCCGGCGGCGCAGGCGCCAGCGAGGAGCGGAGCACCCCTGCGCTCGTACAGCTGCCCGTGCTCCTCTCGCAATGTGTTCGCCACCGAGACGAAATGAAGCGCCATCGCAACCGCGTAGAACACGAGCCGGGCAGTGTGGTGATCTCCCGACCCGACGAGCAGGTAGGACACCACCCACGCGTACAGGGCGAACGCCCCGATGCGCAGACGGAACAACCAAGGCGAAGCAGAACAGCAGTATTGCAACGAGTGAAGCGCCCGCATGCAGCGGCGTCATCGCGGGGCCGCCGGGATCGGCCGCGACGTGAAGACGTTCGGCTCGGGATTCAAGTCGCCGCTACTCCTCGAAGCCGTGATTCTCGATCACGACCCGCACGCTGGGCAGACCCGGTTCCTCGGCCACGAGACGCACGTCGTCGATCCATAGCCGGCCCGCTGTCATCAATGAAATGCCCACGATCAGTCGCGCCGCATCCGGTGGGACCTTGCTGGTCACCTTCACCTGACGCCAGTCTCCCGTACCCGTGACGGGGTCTGCTTCAGGCGAGGTCAACGGCATGACGCGGCCTTGGGCATCCTCCGCCGCCAGCAGCAGGAAGGCCGCGCGCTCGATCTTGTCCGACCGGACCATGGCCGAGAGCGACACGGTACGCCCGCGCAGCCGGCTTGCGTCCACGCGCTGAGAGAATCCGGCGAATCCGCGCGACTCCGCGACCGGCACGCAGCTGATGCGTCCACTGGACCCGCCTCGGAACGAGACGGTGCCATCTCGCACGTAGCGACAGCGTGTGGTGTCCACCGGCGTCTTCCCCCAGCGGACTGGAGACTCGTCCACGCGAAACGTCTCCTCCCAGGTCGCGTCCACCTGGAACTTGCCCCCCGCGGTTCGCCAGGCGTCATAACCGCCGACCAACACAGCAACGCGAGCCTCGCCGCCGCGCATCATCTCGCGCGCGGCATCGAGCGCGAGTTCTTCTGCAGGGCAGGAACAATAAAACACCAGTCGCTTGTTGCCGGGCAGCTCGCCTTTGCGCGGGGACAATTCTGCGAGGGGGATGTGCACGTCGCTGCTGATGTGCCCGAGCGAGCGCTGCGCGAGCGGTCGGATGTCCACTAACGCGATCTCGCCACGCGTCAAGGCGAGCATCGCCTGCGGGACCGACATCCGCGAGACGGGGAGCGTGTCCTGGGAAGTTGCGGCGGCAACGGGTGGATTGGTGGCTGCCAGCGCGGGCTCCGACGTGACACCGCCGCCGGCCAGAGCACCAACGCGACCACTCCGATTCGACGCGCGAACTGCAGCGCTTGCAGCAGCTTCCGGCTCCCAGAGTGCTTCAGGACTCCCTCCTTTGTTTCTGGTATGTTCCGCGCGCATTTTCGGGGAAACCTTCGGGCCCCTGCGACCCGGGGCGCCTCACGGTGAGCTCTGGTGACATCGAGCGACCCGAAACGGATTCCCAATATACCCGCCTTCTCAACTGGACCGAAGGAACGTGTCGCGAGCGCAGGGAAGCCAACGGTGTCCCTGCGTTCACCGACGCGTCGCAACCACACCGGCATCGGGGTGATCGCACTACCGAGCCCAAGAAGGAGCTGAATATGTCGAAGGGAACCCTGAACTTCTTCAAACTCGTGACCGGCGGTCTTGTATCGTTGAGTCTCTGTCTCTCGGTCGGCACGGCCTCGGCGCAGACCTCGCGCCGTTACGGCCCATCCTGGGAGCTGACGGCGTTCAACGGCTATTTCATCGCCCAGGACCTGTTCACGGTCCTCTCTGGCAACGGCGGAGTGGGCACGACGATCGGGCTGAAGAACTCGTACATGTACGGTGGCCGGATCGGGTTCTTCCCGCAGCCGAATGGTGGCGTCGAGTTCGCCTATACGCGCACGGGCTCGGACGTGGAGGTCAAGAATACTTTCGCCGGGGACCTTCGGCAGAACCTCGGCCGCATCAATTACTCGTCCTATGATCTCAACTTCGTCGGCCGCCAGCACAACTTCGCGAATCCCAAGGTCACGGGCTTCGGCACGCTCGGCTTTGGCTGGACGGTCACGGACCCGCAGGTCGAGGACCTTTCCGGCAAAAGCCTCGGTTCGAGCTCTCTGTTCGGCGTTAACTTCGGCCTCGGGGCGAACGTGGCGATGAGCCCGGTGCTGGATCTGCGCCTCGAGGGCCGCTGGAAGGTGACCGGGACCAACATCACCACTGGCAGCACCACGTACTGTGACATCTGGGGCTACTGCTATGGCTACACCTCGAGCACCTACAATAGCGGTGAGCTCACCGTCGGCCTGACGTACAAGCTCGGCCAGAAGTGACCGACTGAGCCGCTGGGCCGCGGGAAGCGCCGCGCGCCCGGGGTTCGGCCATTCGATCGACGAGGGGCGGTGGCGTGATGCCCCCGTCCCTCTTTACATGAAGGAGACCCACAACGTGATGCGACTGAAGACGGCGTGCTCGGTCCTTCTGCTCGGGATGTTCCTGGCCTCGTGCGGTGGATCGACCAAGTTGGTGGAGACGTGGGCGGAGCCGACGTACCAGCCCAAGCCCGCTCCCAAGGTGATGATCGTCGGGCTGGGCGAGAACCCGCGCCGGGTCACGGTGTTCGAGGACATCTTCTCGGGCTACTTCACGGCGCGGAAGATCGAGATCCTCAAGGGCTCTGCACTGCAGGCCACGAACGTCCCCGATGTCGAGGCGTTCAAGAAGATCGTGCATGACTCCGGCGCCGACCTGTGCGTCATCACCAAGCTGGTGGACATCACGGATGAGACCATCTACCACCCCGGCACGACGTCGTATGTGCCGACGACCGGCTACTACGGCATGGGTTACTACTACCAGTCGTCGTACGTGATGGTGAATGACCCCGGGTACATCTCGACCTCGAAGGTCTACAAGGTCGAGACCAACGTCTATGACGTGGCGACCGAGAAGCTCATCTGGAGCGGTCTCTCACAGACGACAGACCCCGCGGACCTCGAGGACGGCGTGAACTCGTTCGCGGCGGTGGTGGTCGGCGATCTGGTGATGCGGAAGATCATTCCCTGAGCGACTAAATGAGGGGACGCGGAAGCAGATGCGGCCGGCGCGGGGAAATCCTCGCGCCGGCCGCGTTTCGTAGTGGAGGCCTGCGGAACTTCAAGCTAGCTTCGGAAGCGCCCGCATGAAACTCTCCCGCCATGCTAGGCGACCCGCCAATCCTTGGCCCGCGTGACAAAAGGCGACGCCAGCTTGTGGCGATCGCAGTGCTTCTCGCCGCCGCGATGGGCGGGGTCGGCTGGCACTACTCGAACCTCATCCTCGGACCCGATGCCTCCAAGGCACACACCGGGCAGCGCATCCTCGCGCGAACCGACACCACGATCACACTGGGGTCCACGCCCAAAGCACGCCGTCTCGGCCACTGGGCCATCCAATGGCCGGGCGGCTTTGGTCATATCGGGCCTCTCATCTCGCACGACGACGATCACGTACTAACGCGCTTCGAGCTGGCCAAGGGCTCACCCCCCGACACTACGTCTCGCCTCGCAGGGTTTGCGATGGACGCCGACCCGCGCTCGTGGCTCGGGTACGAGTTCGAGCAGGTGGTCGTGCCTTCGCGCATCGGCGGGCTGCCCTCGTGGTTCGTGCCCGGCACCGACTCGACCTGGGCGTTGTTCGTGCACGGACGCGCCGCGACGCGCGGCGAAGTCCTGCGCATGCTGCCAGCGTATGCCGCGCTCGGGCTGCCCTGTCTCATCATCACCTACCGCAATGCGCCGGACGGACCCAGCGTGGGCGACGGCAGCTACCGTCTTGGCGCCACCGAATGGCAGGAACTGGAGGACGCGGTGCGCTACGCGCGTGCGCGTGGCGCGAAGGACGTGGTCGTAGTGGGCTGCAGCATGGGCGGCGCGATCGTGGCGCAATACCTGCGCCGCTCGAAGGAACGGGCGGTGACGCGCGCCGCGGTGCTGGACGCGCCGGCGCTCGACTGGGCGGTCATCGTGGGCGAGGAAGGCCGCCGCCGGCATGTGCCCGGGGTGGTCACCGCGTGGGGGAAGTTGGTGGCCAGTCTCCGCAGCGGGTTGCGATGGGAGGACTTGTCCCAGTTGCAGAACGCTGCGGCGTTCGCCACGCCGATGCTCGTGTTCCATGGCGACGCGGACGACACGGTGCCCGTGGAACTGAGCCGCAAGTTCGCCGCGGCCCGGCCGGACCTGGTCGCGTTGCACGTCACGCCGGGCGCGGGACACGTGGAGTCGGCCAACGTGGACCCCGCAGGCTATGCCGCCACGATCGAACAGTGGCTGCGCGCGCGCGGCATCGGCATGGCCGGGCGCTGAGCGTAGCGAATGCCTTCGGGCGCGTGGGGGGCTCTCCCCCGCCGCGGGGCATCGGCGGCAACGGGGGCGCTCAACTTAACCCTCCGGTCTTGATACGATGCATGGCCGGACCCCGCCTGCCCGATCACGGGGGCAGCGGTCCGCCCCTCACCCTCGACCGGGAAGACGCCCGAACGTGACGGAATCCCAGCTCTCAGGCGCGTCCCCACAAACGCCTCGAAAGCCGCGCGCGCTGCTTCGGCGCCTATTGCTCGGTCTGGCCGCGGGAGCCGCGTTGCTCGTGGCGATCGTGCTTTCTCTGCGCGTGCCCGCGATCGGAACTGCTGTTGCGAACCTCGTCCTGGGCCGGATTCCCGTGCTGCCTGGGGCCGCGCTTTCGGTGCGTCGGGCACACGGTGACTGGCTCACGCACGTGGAGTTGCGCGGGCTGCGCCTGATGGGCGCCGGCGTCACGTATGTCGCCGCAGATACCCTGCGCGCACGCTTCAGCCTGTGGCCGCTGTTGAGCGGTCAGCTCCACATCGCTTCGGCGGAGCTCACCGGGGTCATCGTGGACCCGCGCACGTTCTCGGTTCCCCGGCCCCCGCGGGCGCGTCCGCCGCGCCGCCTCACGCTGGACGACTTCCTCCACGGCCGCTTCTACCAGGGCCCGCGCCTCGCTGTGGGTCGGCTCACGGTGCGCGACGTGCGTGGCGCCGGAACGGCGGGTGAGGCGTCGCTCCTCGCTGGCGTGGCGGACTCCACCGTGCGCGTGATGAGTGTGCGTCTCGAGGCGCATGACATCGCGCTGGGCGGCGACTTCGCGTTCGTGCTGGACACGCTTGGCCTGCGGCTGCGTCCGGCGCGTGGGGAGCGCGAGGGCGTGGTGGTCAACGCGCGCGCGACGCTCCGAAGTGGACGTCTCGAGTTGAACGAGCTGCGCCTCGACTCGCCTTCGAGCAACGTGCGCGCTCGCGGAGAACTCGCATACGCCGCCGCGGACTCGCTGCCGCAGGTGTGGCTGTCGCTGGACGCGGTGCCGCTCGACCTGGCGGATCTTTCGGCGTTCGTCCGAGCGCCAAGTGCGGGTGCGGCCTCGTTCGAGGGACTGCTGCGCGCCAAGGTCGATCTCGCGGGCAGCTCGCTGGATAGCGTCTCGGGCAAGCTGCAGGCGGAGATGCGGCGCGGCGAGGTCGCTGGATTCAGGCTGGGGCCACTGCTGCTCGGATCGGCGCTTGACCGCGGCCGAGCGGAGGTCACGCTTGATGCCGGCGTGGAAGGCGCGGCGGTGGCGGTGCGCGGATGGGTACGACCGCTGGACTTGCACCCGACCTATGCGCTTCGTGCCACCACACCCCGCCTCCCCGCTCGCCTCCCGGAAGCGCCCTGGTGGGCCGATCTAGCAAGCCGTGCTCCGTTCGCGCTCGAGCTGTCGATCAAGGGGCACGGCTTCGACGACATGGTCGCGGACGTCGAGGGCGTGGCTCGCGGGGATGCCGGTAGGTTGGAACTGCAGGGCCGGCTCGACCTGAGCCGTGGGTTCGGCTGGGAGATCGCGCGGCTCACGCTCGACGATCTGGACTTGGCCCGCGTGGCGGGAAGCACCGCCGATAGCCGCGTGAAGGCGGTCTTGCGCGGGCGCGGCGAGATCGGCCCTCGCGGACAGCAGCGGGCATGGGCGCAGCTGGACCTCGAGACGTCGTCCTACAACCACTGGACCGTGAGCTCGGGCCGCGCACTGGCCACGCTCGACGACAAGGGCGGCGGTGCCAGCCTCCGGCTCGAGTCCGAGGGGGGCTCCCTCGGCGTGGACACGCTCACCTGGCGCCTGGACGGTGGCTCGCCGTTTCGCCTGCGTGGCGGCCGCGTGAGCATCGGCGACTTGGCCGCGTTCACCGGCGATGCGGCTCTCGCGGGGCGGATCGAAGCCCGCGCGGAACTCGAGGGCAGTGGACTCGCCAGCCTCGGCGCCAGTAAGGGTGCAGCGCTCGCCCTGCGGCAGGGCCGTGTGCGCGCGCGTGGCCAGTTGCTCGTAGAGCCCTCCAGCTTCCGCGGCCGAACCGTGCAGGGCGGGAAGTTCGAACTGGCCCTAGCGCGTGGAGAGCTGACGCTGCAAGGCGGACTCGAATCAGACGCAGGCCGACTCACCTCGGAGGCGTCATCGCGGCCCTTCGACGACGTGCCGTCGCACCGGCTACGCCGGCTCCAGTTCGACGCGTTGGACCTGGGCGCGTGGCTTGGTAACGCGGGCTTACGATCGAAGCTCGCCGGAACGCTCACGGGCGAGGCGCGAGGATCACCCGCGGCCGGGGACCCGCTCGCATCGGGCATGGACTGGAGCGCGGCTCTGAGCCTCGATGGTGCGCGCCTCGGGCCGCTCGCATTTGACCGTGGTGAATGGCGTGCGAAGGGCAGCGGCCCCGACGCGCAACTCACTGGGCGGCTCGACGTGAAGGGCGGTGCGATCGCGCTGGACGTCGACGTGCACTCGGGGGGCGCGGCTTCCACGGCCGGCGTTCGGCTCGAGGTGCCGTTCGGCGTGCTGCCCTCACTCGTCGGGCGCGATACGCTGAGCGCCGATGGCATGCTCGACCTCGCACTCGATGCGACGGGGCCGCTCAAGGACCCG
>CAZADU010000497.1:0-4391 GCA_964483945.1 uncultured bacterium | reverse complement strand
GGTGGCATCGGTGAAGGCCCCATTGTCGTTGCGGTAGAGCGTCGGTCCTCTCGCCGTGCGCAGGTAGAGGTCCAGGTCGCCGTCGTTGTCGTGGTCCACGAACTGGGCGCCCTCGTCAAACACGGCGGGGAGTCCGACCTGCGCACGGACATCAGTGAAGTGCGCGTCGCCATCGTTGAGGAACAGGTGACTCGCGCAATAAAGGTCCAGCGTGCCGTCCCCATTCCAGTCAGCCACTCCCACACCTTCGGGTTTCAGGTTGGCCGGGATGTTCGGCATGGAGAGTCCTGCGGAGTCGGCGAACTCGCGGAATTGCCCGTTCCCTAGGTTGAGATAGAAGTAGCTCCGGAACGGCTCGACATGCGAGTAGAAAGGCATGAAGAGGTCAGGCCAGCCGTCCGCGTCGAAGTCGCCCCACGACGGCGTCTCGCCGAAGCCGACGATATCCATGCCCAAGGCGGGTGCGACATCCTGCAAGCCGCTCGCCGTGTTCTCGAACAGGTGCGTGAAGTTGAAGCTGCCCGCCCAGCTGCTGTACGGCATCTGCAACAGGTCCATGTCACCATCGCGGTCGTAGTCGCACCAGGCCGACCCGTGATAGTTGCCATTTCCGAGCAGGCTGCGGATGCCCGGCATCTCGGCGAAATTGGTGCCGGTGTTTAGGTAGAGCGGCAGGTCCGGCAGATCGTCTCCGTTCAGGTCGCCCCACGCAGGTGGCAATGTGCCAGGCCCAAAGGCGGGCACGGGCGGGACGAAGCGCTCGAACGAAGTGCGCTCGTCATTCCGAATCGTGCCGATCGCCTGTGACTGCGCCGGGCTCGCGCCCTGCACGCCATGCACACGCAGTGTGAACCGTTCGTTGCCCTCGAGCAGGGAGTCCCCGAACACCGGGACCTCGATCACGACCTGATCCTCCCCGGGCGCGAAGGTCGTGTCGCGCAAGGCCGAGAGGTAGTCCCCGTCCGCGGCCGTGGCCGTGCCGTCGAGGACTTCATACTGGAAGTACACGGATGTGCTCACCGGAGAGGTCAAGCGAACCCGGAACGCCAACGCCTGCACACCCGAGTCGCCCTCGTCCACAGAGGCGTCGTCGATCGAGAGGGTGGGAAGATCGTCGTTCCAGAGCGTGCCGACGGCTTCGCTGTCCGCCAGTACTGCTCCTGCCGGCTGCGCGAGACGGAGGACGAAGTGCTCGTCCGGTTCGATGCTCGCGTCGCCGTTCACCTTCACCGCGAGCGACTCGGCCACCGAGCCCGGCGCGAACGTGACCACGACGCTCAGCGGCTCGTAGTCCAGGTCCGCGAACGTCGCGGTGCTGTCCGCCGTGGCGACCTCCACAGTCACCGGATCCGCGTTCGGCTCGGAGAGACGCAGCGTGAACATGAGGCTCTGCGTGCCCGAATCGCCCTCCGCCACCGCCGCGTCCTCCACCGACAGCACCGGCTGCTGTGACGTACCGCCCAGGACGTCAGTGCGAAGCACGGTCTGCGCAAGCGTCAGGGCGGGTGTGCCGAGTCCGGTCAACAGCAACAGGAGACAGCCAAGCGCCAGCGCGGCGCCGATCGCCCGCGTCGAAACGCGGCGATTCCGCTCACACATTGGGGGGTTTGGCTCCGTGGGTTGAGCCGGACAGGGGTGCCATCCAGTCGGATGACCGCTAATCTCATCGGCCTTGCCGGGCCGATTCCTCATTACCGATAGAGAGCACGAACCGGGCCAGAAGCACTCAACAGAACCCCGGGGCCGCGCTCGCGCGCAGTTGACGCGCGCCCAAGGCGTGCCTAGCCTGTGCGGCTTCGCACTCCACGTTCGTGCCCGCGCAACCCGCTCCGAAGGCTGGGGTTGGCGCGCGGCCCTCGTGGGCAGCTTCCGCCGGCGAGACACACCCCTGCGCCGCAGGGTGCTCCGGGCAGGCGGGGGGCCGCCCGAGTCCTCCCAGAGGAACGCCTCATGCTCCGTCGTCTCCTGCCCGGCGTCGTGCTGGTCGCGCTCAGCGTCGCGGCCGCGGTCACGTTCGCCGCCGATGAACAGTCCACGCTCGACGAGCTCGTGCAGCAGTCGCTCGCGCGTGAGCTCGGCACGCAGCGGAAGACGGGCACCTCGAACCTGCCTTCGGGGCTCGCACTGTCCGGCCCGATCGATCCCGCAACCTACCGGCTTGGTCCAGGGGATCAGTTGGTCGTGCTGTGGACCGGCCGCGTGTCGCGTTCTGATCGAGTCGAGGTGGGCCCCACAGGGGAGTTGTTCCTCGCCGAGATCGGCACGATGAACGTCGCCGGCCGGACGCTCGCGGACGCTCGCCTCGCGATCCTCGAGCGACTGCAGCGCGTCACACGCGATGTGAAGGTGGATGTGCAGCTCTCCCGGCCGCGATTGTTCCGCGTCTATTTGAGTGGATCGGTGACGCAGCCGGGCCCGGTCGAGGCGATGGGCGGCTCGCGAGTGAGCGACGTCCTGCGGCAGGCCGCTCTCCTGCCGGGGGCTTCGACGCGCAATATCGTGGTGAAGCGGCGCGATGGCACACAGGAACTGGCCGACCTCGAACGCGTCCTGCGAATCGGCGACCACACGCGTGACGCATGGCTCACCGACGGCGACGCGATCGTCGTGCCATGGATCACGGAGCACGTGAACATCTCGGGCGCGGTCGGGTCGCCCGGCCTGGTCGAGCATCGCCCGGACGACAGCCTTGGCACACTGCTGCGCCTGGTCGGGGGCCTGCGCCCCGAGGCCGCCCCGGGTGCCGCGCAGTGGATCCACTGGACCGCGGCGGCGGTGCCCGAAACACTCGCGATCGATGTGCACGAGGTGGTCGCGGGCCGCTTCGACGCTGCACTGGCGCACGGAGACCGCGTGTTCGTGCGCGCGCTGCCCGGCCACCGTCAAACCTCTGAGGTGCGGGTCGAAGGCGACGTGGCTCGCCCCGGCGGTTACCCGGTGGCCGAGACAGGCACACGCCTGAGCGAAGTGCTCGCCGCCGCCGGCGGGCTACTGGCGTCGGCCGACTCGGCCGGCATCTTGATCCGGCTACGGCCCGAGGGGCCCGCGTTCGACGAGAAGGAACTCGAGCGGCGTGCCAAGATGCTCGAGAAGGACATGGGGGTGTCGGACTTCGAGGTGAACCGTGCCCAGTACGCGAACCAGCACGGCGAGGTGTTTGTGGATCTGACCGCGGCTCGTCGCACGAAGTCGCAGCTCCACGACCCGCTGCTTCGAGATGGCGACGTGGTGGCTGTTCGGCGACTCATCAACGCGCTGCGCATCGACGGCCAGGTGGTGAATCCTGGAGTGGTCGCCTACCAACCGGGGCTGGCGCTGCACGACTACGTGGAGCAGGCGGGCGGCCCCACGGCTACGGCGTGGAAGGGGCACGAGCAGGTGACGCGTGCCGGCTCCAATCAGACCCAGCTCGCGCGCAGTGTCGATCTGCGCCCCGGCGACGTCATCTGGGTGCCGACGAAGCCGCAGGGCTCGTGGTGGGAGCGCTCGGGCCAGCTCCTGTTCGTGCTGGCGCAGCTGGCCACCATCGCGCTCGCCGTTCGGAGCCTGCGATGATCGCCCCGGCCCCGATCGACCTGCGCGGCATGCTGCGCTCGGTCGTGCGGCAGTGGCGTTTCGTCGCCGGCACGTCGTTCGTCGCCGCGCTGCTCACGCTCGGCGTCACGTTCGTGCTGCCCAAGTGGTACACCGCGACGGCCGTCATCCTGCCGCCCGAGGAGAGCGACCTGCTCTCCAACATGAGCATGGCGCAGAAGGCACTGTCCAAGTTCCCGGCGTTCGGGATCCTTCAGGACTACTTCACGCCGGCGGACGTCTTCAAAGCCGTGCTCAACAGCCGCACAGTGCAGGAAGAGCTGGTCCGCGAATATGACCTGCAGCGCGTCTACAAGCAGAAGAGCCTCGAGAAGACGCTCAAGGCGCTCAGTCTCAACACGCGCGTCAAGCTCAATCCCGACGGCACGCTTCGGGTGAGCGTGGACGACAAGGACCCGCGGCGCGCCGCCGCGCTCGCGAACGGCTACCTGGAGGCCCTCGACCGGTTCAACGTCGAGAAGCGCAACACGACCGCGCACCGCACGCGTGTATTCCTGCAAACGCGGCTGGCCGAGACGGACTCGCTGCTGCGCGCCAGCGAGACGACGCTGCGCGGCTACCAGGAGGTGCACCGCACCGTCGCACCTCCCAACGCCGGCAGTGCCGACTTGCAGGCGGCGGCCGACATCATGTCGCGGAAGCTCATGTTGCAAGTGCGGCTCGGCATCCTGCGCGGCTACCTGAACGACGACACCGATCAGGTCATGCAGGTGAAGCAGGAACTGGCCCAGCTCGAGCGAAGGCTTGCCACGATCCCCGAACTCCAGGGCGACCTCGTGCGCCTGATCCGCGACCAG
>CAZADU010000496.1:0-2782 GCA_964483945.1 uncultured bacterium | reverse complement strand
GGCGGCTCGCGACAGGCGTGTACATGGTGAGGCTTCGCACGGCACAGCATTCCCGCCAGCTGCGCATGCTCGTGGTGCACTGACGAACATCGCCCGCGTCTCGCGCGGCGGGCTCGCCGCGCGAGGTCGCGACGTGTTCGGGTCTGCGTCAGGCGCTGACGCGCGCGCGCCACGCCGCCAGCACTTCCGCCTCGCGCCCCGGCGTGAGCGTGGGCGAGGCCGGTCGCGTGTCGCTGGCCGGTGAGCGCTCCCACGCCAGCGTGTCGCGCGCGGTGTCCTCGAGCGGGCGAAAGCGCAATCCCTGCGACAGCGCGCGCGTCAGGTTCACGCGATCCATGTTCGCGTCGGCCTCGTGCAGCCACAGGGGCATCTGGAGCCACGGCTCCACCCCCTGCTCGCGCAGGAACGCCTCGCTCACCCACGTGAGCCGCGCGTCCCCGCCCACTGCGGCCGCGATGCGCTCGAGGCAGCGCCCGAGCGTGAGCGGCTGGGCTGGGCCGGTTGCGTTGAATGTGCCCGCGATGCCGCGCTCGAGCATGTCCAGCATCCACGCGGCGAGGTCGCGCGCGTCCACCAGCTGAGTCGGCGCCGAGGGACTGCCAGGTGCGAGCACGTCTCCGCCGCGGGCCAGCCGACGCGGCCAGTACGGGAACCGGTCGGTGGTATCGTGCGGGCCCACGATGAGTCCGGGTCGGATGATCAGCGCGCGCTCGCCGTAGACGTCGCACACGGCCTGTTCGCACAGTGCCTTCAACCCGCCGTACGTCTCGCCGGTGATGGCCTCGACCGCGGGGTCGGTGAGCTTCGCCACTGGCGCGTCTTCATCAAGCCCGGCTGCGAGGGGCTCGGCGTAGACCGAGATGCTCGAGACGAACAGGTAGTGCGCGGATGAAGCCTTGAGCGCGTCGGCTGAAGCACGCACGATGCGCGGGAAGTAGCCCGACGGGTCCACGACTGCGTCCCACGTCCGGCCCGCGAGTGCCCCCAGCCCACCGTCGCGGTCGCCGAGCACGCGCTCCACGCCGGGGAATAGCTCGGCGTTCGTGCGACCGCGATGGAACAGTGTCAGCGTGTGGCCGCGCTCGAGTGCCGCCTCGACGAAGTGCCGCCCGAGGAACCGCGTTCCGCCCAGAACCAGGATGCGCATCGACAGAAGGCGTCAGACCGCCCGGGCCAGCACCTTCGCCATGTCCGTCTTCTCCCAGGAGAAATCGCTGCGGCCGAAGTGGCCGTAGGCGGCGGTCTTCTGGTAGATGGGCCGGCGCAGCTTGAGCGTCTCGATGATGCCCTTGGGCGTCAGGTCGAAGTGCTTGCGCACGAGTGAGGTGAGCTTGTCGTCGCTCACCTTCCCGGTGCCAAACGTATCCACCATGATGCTCACCGGTTCGGCCACGCCGATGGCGTAAGCCACCTGCACCTCACAGCGGTCGCACAGTCCCGCGGCCACCAGGTTCTTGGCGACCCAGCGAGCTGCGTAGCAGGCGGAGCGGTCCACCTTGCTCGGATCCTTGCCCGAGAACGCCCCGCCGCCGTGACGGCCCATGCCGCCGTAGGTGTCCACGATGATCTTGCGCCCGGTCAGCCCGCAGTCGCCCATCGGGCCGCCGATCACGAAATTGCCGGTCGGGTTGACGTGCGTCTTGACGGACTTGCCCTTCAAGAGCCGCTTGGGCAGCAGCGGCATGATGACGTGCTCGAGCATGTCGGACTTGATCTTCTTCTGGCTCACGCTCTCGGCGTGCTGAGTGCTGACCACCACCGTGTCGATGCGTGATGGCTTGCCACCCTCGTACTCCACCGTCACCTGCGTCTTGCCGTCGGGGCGCAGGTAGTCCACCAGCCCGCTCTTGCGCACCTTGGCGAGCCGCATCGCGAGCTTGTGCGCCAGCATGATGGGCAGCGGCATCAGCTCGGGGGTCTCGTTGCAGGCGTAGCCGAACATCAGGCCCTGATCGCCGGCGCCGCCGGTGTTCACGCCCATGGCGATGTCAGGCGACTGCTGGTCGATGGTGGTGATGACGGCGCACGTCTGGCAGTCGAAGCCGTAGGCCGCGTCGTCATAGCCGATGCCGCGGATGACTTCGCGCACCAGCTTGGGAATCTCGACGTAGGCCTTGGTGGTGATCTCGCCTGCGACCACGGCAAGGCCGGTGGTCACAAGGGTCTCGCAGGCCACTCGGCTGGTGCGGTCCTGCGCCAGCATGGCGTCCAGGACGGCATCCGAGATCTGGTCGGCGATCTTATCGGGGTGCCCCTCGGTGACCGACTCGGACGTGAACAGGTGACGCGAGGCCATGGCTTCTCCTAAGGATGGGTAGCTCCGGAGCGGCTGCTTCCGGCGCGCCTCGGGGGGGGATCGGTCGTCGCCGTCAGCGCCTTGCGCTCGCGCGTTCGGCCAGACGGCGCTTGAATTCGTCGATACTGCTGATGTCGGTGGGGTCCACCCCGCCCAACAGCGCGAGGTAGAGGCTCAAGAGATCCCCGAACTGCACCACGGAGGCGAGCCTTGCCAGACGGCTGCCGCCCGGGCTGCGCAACTCGTGCACGGCCGCACCCTGGCGAGCCGCGTACTCCGCTGCGAGGTCCAGCCGAGCCGTGGCCTCGGCCGAGTCCTCGCCATCCCGCAGGACCAGCACCGAGATCGAACGCGTGGCCGGATTCGACTCCTGCCAGCCCACGATCTCGTTGTGGTTGTGCTCGGGCACCACCGCGGAATGGGCCAGCACCTTAGCATTTTCGTTGAGCTGTTGCCTCCAGCGGACGCTTGCCGCAGCCAGTGCCC
>CAZADU010000495.1:0-1507 GCA_964483945.1 uncultured bacterium | reverse complement strand
GGCGGCGCGCCGTACCACAGCCAGTGCGGCGAGAGCATTTTCGCCCACTGCCCCGGGCTGCGCGTGGTGCTGCCCAGTTGCGCGAGCGACGCCGCGGGCCTCATGCGCACCGCACTGCGATCGGACGACCCGGTGCTGTTCCTCGAGCACAAGCACCTTTACCGCCAGCCGTACGCCAAGGAGCCCTACCCGGGCCCCGACTACACGGTGCCATTCGGTCGCGCGCGCGTGGTGCGGCCGGGTACGGACGTGACGCTGGTCACCTACGGCGCGCTGGTGCAGCGCGGCTACCTCGCAGCACAGGAACTGGCCGACGAGGGGCTGGATGTCGAGGTGCTGGATCTGCGCACCATGCAGCCGCTCGACTTCGACAGCATCGCGCGCTCGGTGCAGAAGACCGGCCGCGTGCTGATTGCGCACGAGGACACGCTGTTCTGTGGATTCGGCGCCGAGGTGGCGGCCATGGTGGCGAGCGAGTGCT
This sequence comes from uncultured bacterium, assembly GCA_964483945.1. Taxonomy (GTDB): domain Bacteria; phylum Eisenbacteria; class RBG-16-71-46; order RBG-16-71-46; family RBG-16-71-46; genus JAIOPA01. Next base: position 1,026 of record CAZADU010000495.1, on the reverse strand, counting down.
TCATGGACCTCGATGCGCCGGTGCTACGCGTCGGCGCGCTCGACACGCCGGTCGCCTACGCACCCAAGCTCGAGGAAGTGATCCTGCCGCAGAAGGACACGCTGGTGAAGGCGCTGCGCGAGCTGGCCGCGTTCTGACCCGGTGCGCCTCGCGCAGGCGCGCCTGAGCCCGGGAGGCAGCTTGTTCATGCCGGCGTGGAACACCGCCATCCTCGTGTTCGACGGTGTCGAGGTGCTGGACTTCGCGGGGCCGTTCGAGGTGTTCTCGCGCACCCGGCTCGAACCCGGCCTCGAGTCGCGACGGCGCGACGACACGGCTCCGTTCCGCGTCTACACCGTGGCCCCGGAGCAGCGCGAGATCGTGGCCACCGGCGGCCTGCGAGTGACCGCGAACTTCACGTTCGAGGATGCACCGCGAGCCGACCTGTTGGTCGTGCCGGGCGGGTTCGGCACGCGCGCGCTCGTGGAGCATGCGGTCACACTCGACTACCTGCGCCGCGCCGCGGCGGACGCGCAACTGGTCACCAGCGTATGCACGGGTGCCGCACTGCTCGCGCGCGCGGGGTTGCTGCGCGGCAAACGGGCCACGACGCACTTCGGCAGCTACGACTGGCTCGCCTCGCTCGACCCCACGATCACCGTGGAACGCGGCGTGCGCTACGTGGACGATGGTGTCGTCACGTCGGCGGGTGTCTCGGCGGGCATGGACATGGCGTTCGCCGTGGTCGAGAAGCGCTGTGGTCGCGAAGTGGCCGAGGAGACGGCCCGCTACATCGAGTACCGCTGGCCGGCCTGATCGTTCGGTGGCGGGTCGCGCCGCGGCGACTACGGCTCCAATCTCACCCGATCCAGAGCCGCGCCGGCTCTCGCGGCGTCCAGGAACAACGGCACGTACTCGTGTCGCGCCCAGCGCAGTCGCAAGTCGCGGTCGCCGGTGGGCGTGAATGCGGCGCTATTCCACGGTGCGACCACCGCCCACGACACGTCGGGCCGCGCCAGGCCGATGGTGACCGGCACGCTCACGACC
>CAZADU010000494.1:0-7983 GCA_964483945.1 uncultured bacterium | reverse complement strand
TTCCTCCGCGGCGCGCTTGCCCACGCCGTAGGACCACTCGCCGTGATCGCGCGTGCCGCGCGCGGGCTCGGGACTCAGCGGCCCGTCCGCGTCTGCTTCGCGAAACGGTGGTCTCGGCTCGGACGCGACCAGGTAGACCTGGCCCGACGAGATCACCGCCAGCCGTCCGGGTTCGAATCCCGGCACGGCCAACAGCCGCTCCACGTCGGCGCCTTCGTAGGCGAGGAAGTCCGCAGTGAACTCGAACCGCTCACCTCGAAGTGCCGCGGCGAGCGAGCTGGCATCGCGGCGGTCGGCGGTGACCCGCGTCAGGCGGGGCTGTGGGCTCAGCGCGCGGGTACCACGCGTCAGGGCACACACGTCATGGCCCTCGCGCAGGAACGCCGCGAGAGCAGCGCCCGAGAGCAGGCCAGATCCGCCAAGCAGGAGGACGCGCATGGTCCGTCGCGTGAGGGGGCGCGAAGCAACGCGGCGCCCGGATCGCGTGGCCGCGCGATGCGGCGGCGCCAAGCTAGCGCGCACAGCGTGGGGACGCCAGCGCAGTCAGGCGGCGCGGTTCTCCTTGGCGGCTCCCCCCTCGCCGGGCCACTCCACGCCCTGCGTGGCGAGCGTCCGCTTCACTCGCGACACCTCGGCGCGGAGCGCAGCCAGTTCCACCACTGCGCTGCGCATGTGCTGCGTCAACAGGACGATGCGCAGCCCCGCGCGCACGCGAGCCAGTAGTTCACCCTGATCGCACGGCTTCAACAGATAGTCGTCCGCGCCCGTGTCCAGCGCCAGCAGTTTGTCGCTGATCTCGCCCTTGGCCGTCAGCAGGATGAAGTACGGCGCGCTCTCCTTGAGCCCGGTCTTCACCGACTGGCACAACTCGAGTCCGTCCACCTCCGGCATCATCCAATCCGAGATCACCAGGTCGGGCTCGAACGTGACGATGGCTTTCATGCCCTCGCGCCCGTCGGAAGCCGCCTGCACTTGGTAGCCCTCGGCGGCCAGGCGCTTGAGCAGCACGCGCTGGTAGAAGGGGTCGTCCTCCACGATGAGGACTCGGATGTCGGGAGTGGCCTTCACGCCGCACGCTCCATCATCGCAATCGCGATCCGGGCGAACTCCTCGTGGTCCAGGATGGGCTTCGCCACGTAGCCGTCGGCACCGCTGTCGGCGAGCAGCCGCTCGGCGTCGCCACGCATGGCGTGCGCCGTGGCCAGCAGCACCGGCACGCGGTGCATGCCCTCGGCACGCAGCAACCGGCAGATCTCGACTCCGCCCACCGGCTGGCCCTGCCACTGCGAGCGGCGCAGGGACACGTCCATGACCACCAGGGAGACGCCGCCGGCACGCACCCATTCCAGCACCTCGAGGGGATCCTCGGTCAGCGACACGCGGCAGCCGGCGCGCTTCTCGAGCACCTTTCGGAACAGCGTCGCGTTGTGCGCGTCGTCTTCGACCACGATTACGTGCCTCATGCCGCCCTCTGTTCGGGCTCGGCCTTGTCCCCGTGCTCACCACGCGAGACCTGGAGATGCCAGTCGAGCACGTGAGGCAGGAGCTGTGGGTTGTCGTGAACGGCGGTCTTCGAGACCACGTCGAGCACGATGCCGTCCTCGAGCAGGCGACGCTCCTCCTCGTTTCGGGGTTCGGGAAAGTTCGTCAGCACCATCACCGGCAGGTTGGGGTGCAGGCCCGACAGGGTCATCTCGCGGAGCACGTCGTAGCCGCTCACCTCTGGCATCATCAGGTCGAGCAACAGTAGGTCGTAACCGTTGGGCTGGGTGCGCAGGATGTGCAGGCACTCCTCGCCGTTGTTCGCCACGTCCACGAGGAACTTGTCGGGCGGCAGCACCTTGCGGACGTACGCGGACACCGTCGGATCGTCGTCTGCCATCAGCACACGCGTGACACGATTGCCTGGGCTGCCGGCGAGCTCGTTGATCTTGGCGATGAGCGTCTTGGGCTCGACCGGTTTCACCAGGTGCGCGGGGCGGCGAGCGAACGCCGTGGCGTGCAGTCGCTGCTTGAGATCGCCGTCGAAGCCGGTCACGAACACGACCGGGATGTGCCGCGTCTCCGGCTCGGTGGTCATGCGCTGCGCGAGGTCCCAGCCGGTGCGGAGTGCGGCGCCCTCCTGACAGGCGAGCGCATAGTCCAGCACCACCACCGCGGGCCGCAGCCGGCGCACCAGCATCCATGCGCCTTCGGCGTGTTCCGCCTCGACCGTGCGGTAGCCTCCGTGCTGCAACACGGCCGTGATGAACCGGCGGAACACCGTGTCGTCCTCGACCACCAGCACGAGAGGATTGCCGGACGCACCCTCGATGCGGTCAGAGCCGGACTCGATCGGCGTCTGAGGCGTCTCGCCGGTTTCGCGCCAGATCGGCAGCGAGAAATACACGCGCGTGCCGCGCCCCTCGCCATCGCTGTGAATGCCGATGATGCCGCCCATGAGTTCGACCAGGCTCTTCGAGATGCTCAGCCCCAGGCCCGTGCCGCCGAAGCGCCGTGTCGTGCTGCCGTCGGCCTGCACGAACTTGTCGAACACGACTCGCTGGCGACTCGCGGCGATACCGATGCCGGAGTCCTCCACCTCGACCAGCAGGTGCCCCAACTCGGCGTGCGCCTTGGCGCGCACGCGGATCTCGCCTTTGGAAGTGAACTTGAGGCTGTTGCCGACGAGGTTGATGAGGATCTGCTTCACCTTGCCGAAGTCCCCGCGCGCGGCGGCCTCGCCACCCGTCTGGTCCTCGAACGTCAGGCGCAACCCCTTCTGGGCCGCCTGCACATGCGTGACGGTGTAGACCTCGTCGAACAGCGCTTGGACGTCCAGCCGGCCGATGTCCAGTGCCAGCTTGCCGGCCTCGATCTTGGCGATGTCGAGCACGTCGTTGATGAGACCAAGCAGGTGGCGTGAGCACTGCAGCGCCTGCTTGAGGAATTCGATCTCCTCCTCGCGCGAATCGCACATGTCGTCCAGCACCAGCTGCAGGAACCCGATCATGCCGTTGAGTGGCGTGCGCAGCTCGTGAGACGTGTTGGCGAGGAACTCGCTCTTGAGCCGCGAGGCCTCCTCTAGCTGGGCGTTGACCTCCTCGAGCCGGCGGTTGGATTGCTCGAGCCCCTCGGCGAACGCTCGGATGCGCTGCTCGGCCTCAACGCGGTCGCGCACGTCGCGTACGATCGCGGTGTACACCAGGTCGTCGCCCTCACCCGAACGTGCCATCGAGAATTCCACCGGGATGCGCCCGCCATCGGCGCTATGCGCTTCGCCCGCCGCCACCGAGCCCGCTTGCGGCAGTGAGACGGCGCGCCCCGAGGCACCCCAGCTGAGGAACTGCTGGATCGGCTGATCCACCAGCTCGGCGGCCGGCCGGCCGACCATGGCCTCGGCGGAGCGGTTGAGCGTGCGCACGCGGCCCATCCGGTCGAACGTGACGATGGCATCGAAGGCGGTATCCAGGATGGCTTGCAGCCGGCGCGCGTGCCGCTCGGTGATCTCGATCTCGCGCCGTGCGAGGCCGCTGCGGTAGGAACGGTGCCACATAAACCCGAACGAGAGGAATACGGCGAACAGCACGACGTCGAGCGTGGTAAGCGCCTGCCTCACCGACGACATCCCGCTCATCATCTCGGCTCGGTGCGCCTGAGCCACGATGCCCCAGGAAGCGTTCCGGAGAGGCCGCGTCACGGACCAGGTGGCGTCCCCCGATGCTTCATGATCCTCCACGCGCGAGGTGACGCCCGTCGCGGCCATGGCCGGCGCCATCGCCGAGCGCTGCGCCATCGGCAGGCGCGCGCCCACGCGCGGCCCTCGACCCCCCGGTGGCGGTGACAAGACCTCGACGCTGGCGCCATCGGCCTGCACCAGGTAGGCGCCCGCGGTCCCGCTGAATCCGGGCCATTGCTGAAGCAGTGGCGCGAGCAATTGCGCGACATCGGAGTGGAGCACGACGATGCGGCGCGCTTGCCCGGCGGTGCCGAGCGGGACGGCGACGCTGATGAGTCCCGCGTGCGGGCAGCCCCACGCCGGACTGCCTGTACTGAGCGCGGCCGACGCGGCCGCCTGGTCGAGCTGCCGCTGCGTGGCCGAGCGCGGCCGCCATTCACCGACCGGTTCTCCAGTCTCGTCCAGCACGGCGAAGTTGCTGAACTCGAACTGCTCCGCGCGGCGCGTCAGCTCGGCCAGCAGCTCGGGTGCGCTCTCACCCCGGTCCCAGGCGAGCACGCCGGTCACCACCTGCGGGCTGCGCAGCACGCTCACAGCCTCGCGTCGGAACACACCGAGCGTCTGGTCAACATCCGCGCCCTGCACTTCGGCCACGGCCTCGAGTCGCCGCCAGGCTTCGGCTTCGATCCGCTGCGACGCGCTCTGCCACAGCGTCATGTTGAGCGCGATTAGGCCCGCCGCGAGCAGCAGCGCGAAGCCCGCGATCACACGTACGCCCTCGCGACGCACGTCCAGACCGTGCGACATCAGGAACGACGTCACCGATCGGTGCGCGTGCGTCGCGGAGAGGGACATCTCCGCGGGGGATGGCGAGAGAGTCGGCATGGGCAGCTCGTCCTTGGGCCACGGGTGGACATCTCGGCGGCGCGCCGGAGTCCGCTCGAGTCATCGGCCCGGCCCGCGAGCGAGGTGAGCGGAAAATGCACCGAGAAGCCGGTTCCGGCCGCGCTGGGCGCGGTCATTCTCTGAGAACCGCAACTCACTCGGCGAGCACGCCCGGACGGGCCCGGTTCGGCTCAGCGAAACGGCCGGCGCGGGGTCTCCCCTCGCCGGCCGGCACGCGCGCTTGCGGCCCATGGAGCCGCGCTTGGAGCCGCCCATGGAGCCGACTCTGGGGGCCTCAGCCGCCCTGAGTCTGCCAGTACCTCGGCCGCATGTTGGCGGTAAGCACGCGCTTGCGCAGCCGCAGCGAGATCGGGGTGATCTCGAGCAGCTCATCCTCGCGAATCCACTCGAGCGCCTGCTCGAGCGACATCTTGTGGATGGGTACGAGCTGCAGCCCGTCCTCGCCCTGCGATCGCATGTTCGTGAGCTTCTTCTCGCGGACCATGTTGACATCCATGTCCTGCTCGCGCGAGTTCTCCCCCACGATCATACCCTCGTACACACGGTCGTTCGGCGCTGCGAAGATCTCGCCACGATCCTGCACGTGCGCGATCGCGTACGGCGTCACGATGCCGGTACGGTCGGCGACGAGCGCACCCGTCATACGGTGCGGGATGTCGCCCTGCCAGTCCGCCCAGCCATCGAACAGGTGATTCAGCAGGCCGGTGCCGCGTGTGTCGGTGAGGAACTGGCTGCGAAAACCGATGAGCCCGCGCGACGGGATGCGGAACTCGAGCCGCACGCGACCGGTGCCGTGGTTGACCATGTTCGTCATGCGGCCTTTGCGCCCGCCGATCTTCTGCGTGACCACACCGACGAACTCCTCCGGGCAGTCGATGACCAGACGCTCCATCGGCTCCTGCTTCCGGCCGCCCTCCGTGCGCGTGATCACCTCGGGCTTGCCGACCAGCAACTCGAATCCCTCGCGGCGCATCATCTCGATGAGGATCGCCATCTGCAGTTCACCGCGGCCCGAGACGACAAACGCGTCCGGCGTGTCTCCCTGTTCGACCCTCAAGCTGACGTTGGTCAGCAGCTCGCGCTCGAAGCGGTCGCGAAGGTTGCGCGACGTGACGTACTTGCCCTCGGTGCCGGCGAACGGCGAGTTGTTGACGCTGAACACCATGTTCACGGTCGGCTCGTCCACGGTGACCGGCGGCAGCGGTCGCGGATCCTCCGGATCGGTCACGGTCTCGCCGATATGCACGACCTCGAATCCGGCGAGTGCGACGATCTCGCCCGGACCGGCCTCCTGCACCTCCGTGCGCTCGAGCCCCTCGTAGACATAGAGGTTCGTGACACGCGACTTCACCTGCGTGCCGTCGTGGCGAACGAGCATGACGTCCTGGCGCGGCTTCAGGTTCCCGTTGATGACGCGCCCGATCGCGAGGCGACCGACATAATCCGAGTAGCCGAGGTTCAGGATCAGCATCTGCAGCGGCATCGACGGGTCATACGTCGGCGCCGGGATGGTCTCGACGATGGCGTCGAACAGCGGCTTGAGCTTGTGGTTCTCGCCCTCCGGCGTGAGCCGGCAGATGCCCTCGCGCGCGATCGTGTACAGCACCGGGAAGTCGAGCTGGTCCTCATGCGCGTCAAGATCGATGAACAGGTCATAGATCTCGTCCAGCACTTCCTGCGTGCGCGCGTCCTTGCGATCGATCTTGTTGATGACGATGATCGGCTTCAGGTTCAGCTCGAGCGCCTTGCGCAACACGAAGCGCGTCTGCGGCAGTGGGCCCTCGCTGGCGTCGACCAGCAGCAGCACGCCATCCACCATCTTGAGCGTGCGCTCGACCTCGCCGCCGAAGTCGGCGTGGCCAGGCGTATCGACGACGTTGATCTTGTAGTCGCCGTAGCGAATCGCGGTGTTCTTGGCAAGAATCGTGATGCCCTTCTCGCGCTCGAGGTCATTCGAGTCCATGACGCGCTCGACGACTTCCTGGTTCTCGCGGAAGATGCCGCTCTGCCACAGCATGGCATCGACGAGCGTGGTCTTGCCATGGTCGACGTGCGCGATGATGGCGATGTTGCGCATCTGCTCGCGCACCGCCAGGGGCTTCAGGGTGTTCGGGGTCAAGGCTTCACCTCCAGGGCTTCATGGGCCGTGAGGAGCAGGTGCAGACGCTCCCACAGGCCGGGGCGTTCATAGAGCGAGTCGTACGAATAGAGCGCGACCGCGGGGAATCCCAGCGCGCGCGCGGCTTTGATCTTGCTGGCCGACGAGGACGGCGGGGCGTTGTAGACGGCGATGCCCGGCACCAGCCGCTCGGACCCCACGTTGCGGGCGAGGGCGTCGAGCTGGTCCAGCACGACCTGCACGGAAGGGGCGTAACACATGATATAGGCGCGGTCGATCAGCCCGTCGCGCACCCATTGGCTCCACGGCTGGCGCTTGAGCGTCAGCGCGTTAGCGGTGTCGGCCACGACCGCCGCGCTGAGCGGCAACCCGGGTCGCGTCGCGGCCATCGAGTCGCGCACGCCGCGCACGATCGCAGTCACCTGTGCCTGCTGGAACTCCATCCACTCAGCTTCCAGCCGGGCACGGTCGGCCTTCGGCTGGCGGCTGAACATGATGGGGTCCACGCCAGATTGCATCGCGAAGCGTGCGCGAGACGTGGGGTCGAAACCGATGGCCACCCCTGGCTGGCGGATGTAGTCGAGGTGCACACCGTCGACCGGGTAGCGCCGCACCAATTCCTGCACGTTCTCCGCCACCCAGCGCTGCACGCCCGGATGCATGGGTGAGACGAACACACCCTCGACGCGCATGCGGGCGAGCTGGCGCGGCGTGAGACGCGCCATCGACCGGCCGTCGGCGAGGCGGATCACCCATTCGGGATGCGCGTTCAGGACGTGCCGGCGATCGCGCGGCGATCGCGGGCCCGACCACACCAGGCAGCAATTGATCCACGCATGCACCTCGAGCCCGGCCGCGTGCGCGAGCGGCAGGATCTCCCCAAGTGGGTCGCGCGGCGCATCCTGCATCGGCTCCGGCGCGGGCAGCCGGTCCGAGCGGTACCAGGCATCGCCGCGGCCCACCACCTGCACGAGGATGCCGCGCACGCCCATGGCCTTGGCACGCTGCACCACCCGCGGAACGTCTTCCGCGCGCACGAGCGAATTGCGGAGCACCCACAGGTAGTCCACAGGAGCGTCCGCGGGCGTGACCGCGGGCGTGACCGCGGGCGTGGCCGCGTCAGTCGGGGACGTGGCGCCCTGCGCGCGAACCGGCGCGGCCGCTACGACTCCCGCGACCAGGCATGCCAGCACCGCGGCGAGATCTCTCGCCGGCGATGACGAACGCGGGCGGAAGGTCGCCCTCCCGCCCGCGTCGTGGTTCCGTTCCGCCGTGTCGAGCTGAAGGATCTCAGCCCCCG
>CAZADU010000493.1:0-14840 GCA_964483945.1 uncultured bacterium | reverse complement strand
CCGATCCTCGACGCGCTCGTGGTGCACGATCACACGGGACGGCTCGAGTTCACCGACCTGCTGGCGAGTGGCGACTTCGAGTTTCGCCGCAATGCGTTCGTGAACGCCGGCTACCTGCATCATGATGAGCACTACCTGAACCGGCTCTACTCACAGGACCGGGCGATCCTGTACGCGAAGTGGAACGCATGGCGGCCGTTCACGCTGAGTCTCGATGCGAGCGTGGGGGACGCTGTCCAGTACGGTGCTACCGACGCGACATCATCGCTCGCCTGGGGCGAGACGTACGTGCTGAAAGCGAAGGTGCGGCCGGGGCCGCGGCTCACCGCTTCGGTGGACGTGGTGCGCTATCGGCTCGCGGATGCTCCGGGCGGGAACGACTACTACGCGCTGTGGCTCGTGGGCGTGAACACTTCTGTGCAGTTCACGCGACGGCTCTCGGCGCGCATCTACCCGCAGTACGACAGCTTCGAGAAGCACCTGTTCGTGAACGCGCTGCTGGGCTACATCGTGCAGCCCGGCACGGTGTTCTATGCCGGCGTGAACAGCGGCTGGGACCAGGACCTCACGAATCAGGCGCGGCAGAACACGAGCCGGCAGATCTTCGCCAAGGCGAGCTATCGATTCGCGAGGTAGGAATGGCGGCGCGCACGAGCCGGCTGGCCACGCTTATGGAGAGCTGCCCGCGCGGCTGGGCCATCCCGCCGTCAAGTGGGAGAAGGTGAAGCCGGCTCGCGATTGAGCTCGCCGAGCGGGAGCGCGGCCCGCGGCTCGGCATGGTCCAAGTCTTCCGAGTCCAAGTCTTCCGTAGCAGCCCAACCCGGCCGGGCGATAGACTTGGGGGGTGCTCCGCCTCACGGCCGCTGCTCGGCCTTGCTGCCGCTCCCGCTCTTTCTCGGAGGTCCCCATGTCGTCCCGTCGCCCGCGCTTGCTCGCTGCCCCCGTGGCCCAGGATGGGCCGCCGCCCGCTCCCCCCGTGGGCCGTCGTGACTTCCTCGCACGCACTGCCGCCGCCCTCGGGGCTGGGCTGCTCGCATTCGCCGGGCGACCTGCGCTGCCGGGCGGCGATCAGGCTCGCGCGGCGACGTCGACCATCGAACCGTTCATCGGCGAGATCATGTTGTTCACCGGCTGGTTCGCGCCGGCCGGCTGGGCTGACTGCAATGGCCAAATTTTGCCTATCTCCCAGCACACAGCGTTGTTCTCGCTCATTGGGACGACCTTCGGCGGGAACGGGACGGTCACGTTCGCGTTGCCCGACCTGCGTGGCCGAGTGCCGATACACTTCGGTCAGGGTCCCGGGCTGTCGAACTATGATATGGGACAGGTGGCAGGCGTCGAGAGCGTCACCCTCTCAGAGCCCCAGATCCCCGCGCATACACACGTCGCTCGCGCCGACACCGGCAATGGCACCGCCAGTTCCCCGATCGGCGCGCTCCCGGCGCGCGACCCCGCGGGTTCACCGGCCTACGGGGCGGGCAGCAACGGTGCGCTCGCAGCGACGGCCATCGGGCCCACGGGCGGCAGCCAGCCTCACCCCAATCTCCAGCCCTATCTGACTCTGCGTTACTGCATCGCCCTCCAAGGCGCCTACCCCTCGCAGAGCTGAGCGCACCCATTCCGCGCTCACGCGCACGAAGGAGGACCGCCATGCGGCGTCGACGATCCTGGATCGGTGGTGCACTCGCCTGGCTGCTCGCGTGGCCCGTGCCGGCCGGCGCGCAGGTGATCGCGCAGACGGTGTTCTACGTGGACACGCACCAGCCCGCGCCTGCACTGTGCGCGTACGACCTGAGCAGCGGCGCGCTGTCGACGCGGGCACTGCCCGCCCACTCGCTCCCGGAGGGGCTCGCTTGGGACGAGGCGAACGGCAAGCTCTACTGGGTCGAGGCCGCGTACTCCGGCGCGCGCATCCGCGTGACCGATGCGGGCCTCGGGGCGGGCACCACCGTGATGTCCGGTCTCGGCTCGCTCCGCGGCATCGCCGTGGATGGTGCGGGCGGCTGGATGTACTGGACATCGAGCGATCAGGGCACGGCGACCATAAACCGTGCGCACCTGGACGGCACCGGGCACGAGGTACTGCTGAGCCTGCCGGGTTTCAACCCGCGCCAGTGTGCGCTCGACCTGGTGGCGGGCAAGCTCTACTGGTCCGACTTCGAGTTCGACGCGTGGATCCGCTGCAACCTCGATGGCAGCGTGGGCGAGTACCTACCGTTGCCCCCGGGCTCGCGGCCCTACGGCATCGCGGTGAACCGCGCGACCAACACGCTGTGGTGGAGCCACTACGCGCACGGCGAACTGCTGAGCATGCCCATCCCGGCCTCGCCGGCCGACGCGCCCGCGGCGGCGGTCGCGTCCGCGGAGTCGGACGTGGAGTCGCGCTCGGCCGTGCTGCTGGCCGCGATGCGCGAGCGGCGTGCGCTGCCCGCCGCCTCGCAGGTGACGGTGGGCGGACTCCCGTACGTGACGCACGTGTGGGCGGACGAAATGACCGGCTCCGTCTACTTCACCCAAGCCGGGAACCCCTCTGGCGCCGTGCGCAGGGTCGACGTCGACGGCAACGGGCTCACCACGCTGTCGGTGCCGGAACAGGCGTTTGGCGGCATCGTCGTGGGTCAACTCTCGCTGTTGGGTGCGCCCGGTGAGGGCGGGCAGGCGCCCGCGCGAGAGGCGTGGGCGCTGCGCTCACCGAACCCCGCGCGTGCCGGCGCCAGCATCGAGTTCTCGCTGCCCGCAGACGGTGACGTGCGGCTGGACGTGATCGACGCCGCGGGCCGCCGCGTCGCCACGCTCGCGGATGGCTCGCACGGTGCCGGCGTGCACCGCGTGACGTGGACGGGCCAGACGGGTGCAGGTCGCGCAGCACCCGGCGTGTACATGCTGCGGCTCGAATCCGGCGGCCGGCGGCTCACGCAGCGGATGACGTACATCCAGTGAGCGGCGCGGGGCGCGTGTCGTACGCGCGCCCTGCGCCTCACACTTCAGAGCGGGAGAAGACGTCCGAGGGATCGAGTGCTGCCCGGAGGCGCGCACGTAGCTGACGAAGTGGGGCCACAGACTCTGAGGGTGGGAAGCCGGCGCCTCGCGCCTCGAGCAGCGTGAATCCGAAGCTCGCCAGCTCCCGCGCCAGCTCCGCCGCCTCGCCCGCCTCTGGCCACAGGTGCAGCCGGCCGCAGGCGGCGTGGAACACGAGCCGCTCGGCGATGGAGCGGCCGGCGAGGAACGCGATCGCGTCGGGCGTCACGTGCGCACTCGTGAACGTGAGCCGCGCGCCGGGCATCTCCTCGAAGTCGGTGAGTTGCTGCCACAGTACCGGCACGCTCGCGTCGCGCACCGTGAGGCGCGGCGCGCCGAGCGTCTCGTGGGCGAACGTGTCGCATGCGGCGAGCCACGCCGGGTCGTCCTCGAATCCGGCCACGACCGCGAACGGCGCATCGGAGGCGAGCACGGGGTGCTTCGCCGCGATGGCGCGGCCGATCACGCTGAGCGCGGCGGGTTCGCGACGCGGCCACGCGCTCCAGCGCTTGGCGTCGGCAAGCACAACGGCATCGGCGCCCCATGCCCACGCGACGCGGCCGGCGGGCTGGGGGAGGAGTTTGAGGCTCGCCTCGGTGAACACACCGAGTGTGCCACGCGAGCCCACGAGCAGTCGGTGCACCGCGTGACCCGCCACGTTCTTCACCACGCGGCCGCCGGTGTGAGCCAGCGTGCCATCGCCCGTGACGAAGCGCGCGCCGAGGATGCGGTCGCGCGGCGAGCCGAGAGCGCGTCGTCTCGGGCCGCTCGCGTTGGCGGCGAGCACGCCGCCCAGTGTGGCACCCCAGCTCTCGGCGGCCTCGAGCGGTAGTTCCTGCCCCTTCGCATCGAGGGCCGCACGCAGTTCGTCCATGGTGATCCCGCACTCGGCGGTGACGGTGAAGTCCTCGGGGTCATACACGGTGATGCGCTTCAGTGCCGTCACGTCGAGGGCCACGTCGAAACGCGCGGGGGCGGTCTCTCGCGACAGCGCCACACCGCCGCCCCACGGGACGATCGCCAGCTGTTGTGCCGCCGCCTGCCGTACCGCGTCGGCCAGTTCGGCCGCGCTCTCCGGACACCACGCCAAGCGCGGCGCCACGCCGCTCATGGCGAAGCGCACAGCATCGGTAGCGCGCGGGGCGACAGGTGCCGTCAGATCCATGGACCCTCCGCGTCGGCACTGGCCGCGAACCCGCGCATGGCCTCGAACGAGTGGCGGTGCGATTCGCCGCAGCCGCTGCCGCCGGGCAGGATCTTGCCGGGGTTCAACCGGCGATCGGGGTCGAACGCGGCACGCACGAGTTCCATGGTGGCGAGGTCCGCGGGAGCGAACAGTTCGCTCATCATGGGGCGCTTCTCGATGCCGATTCCATGCTCGCCCGAGATGGTGCCGCCGTACTCGATGCACATGCGCAGGATGCGGTGCGACACCTCGAGCGCGTCGGCTTGCTGCTGGGCACTGGTCGCGTCGAACAGCACGTGCGGGTGCAGGTTGCCGTCGCCGGCGTGGAACACGTTGCCGGCCTCGAGCCCCTTCTCCTTCGCGAACGCGTAGACGTTGGCGAGGGCTTCAGCGAGCCGCGTGCGCGGCACCACGCCGTCCATGATGGTGAACCCGGACGCCGCGCGACCGTACGCACCAAATGCCGACTTGCGACCCTTCCACAGCAGTGCCCGCTCGTCGGCGTCCTTGGCGATGCGCGTGCTGCGCGCGCCATGTTCCATGGCAAGTGCCGCGATGCGCTCCGCCTGCGGTTCCAGTGTCACCGCTGGCCCGTCCACCTCGATCAGCAACACTGCGGCCGCGTCGGTGGGAAGCCCGATGTGCAGCCACTCCTCGACCAATCGCGTCGTGTGGCGGTCCATAATCTCCATGGCGGCCGGCACGATGCCGCCGGCGATCACTCGCGACACCGTGCGGCATGCGTCCTCGACGGTGGTGAAGTCGAACAGCAGCGTCTTCACGCCCTCGGGCACGGGCAGCAGACGCACGCAGATCTCGGTGATGATCGCGCACGTGCCCTCGCTGCCGCAGACGACGGAGAGCAGATCCATCCCCGGCGAGTCCAGCGCCTCGCCGCCCAGCGTCACGGACGTGCCGTCGGCCAGGACGACCACCACTCCCAGCACGTGATTGAACGTGACGCCGTATTTCAGGCAGTGCGGTCCGCCCGCGTTGGTGGCGACGTTGCCGCCGATGGTGGAGACCTGCTGTGAGGCGGGGTCCGGCGCGAAGTAGAGCCGCTGCCCCGCGAGCTGCTGTGACAGCCACAGGTTCACGAGTCCGGGCTGAACCCACGCCAGCAGTCGCGGCTCGTCCACGCGCAGCACCTGATCCATGCGGTTCAGGCTCAGCGACAGGCCACCCTGCTCGGTCGTCGCACCGCCCGCGAGCCCCGTGCCCGCGCCGCGTGCCGTGACCGGCAGGTTCTTGGCTCGTGCCCAGCGCACGAGCGCGCAGACCTCGTCGGTAGAGCGCGGCAGCACCACCACGTCAGGCGGTCGCCGCTCGAGCGTGAGCGCGTCGGCCTCGTAGGTGAACAACGCCGCTTCGCTGGACATCACTCCCGAGTCCCCGAGCAGCGCGCGGAGCTCGGCAAGGCCGGCGGCGGCGAGCGGCATGCGGCTGGGGCTACGCTTCCTGCGGCGTGCGCAGGCCCGCGCGTTCGGCGAGTACGGCAAGTGCCTCGGCCACCTGCTGGTAGCCGGTCTCGAGCAGGAACGCGGACGCACTGCGGCCGTACGACTTGGCGCCGAGGATGAAGTAGCCCGGCTCGGGGTTGGCGAGCACGCTCGCACCTTGCGCGGGCACCTGCGTGCAGTCACTCGTACCCGATGACAGCAGTGCCGCCGAGAGCTTCATGGGCGCCAGCGTGGCGTAGCACTCATGAATCTGCAGCTCGCGGTGCAGCACCGGGTCGGGGCCGTAGCCGCAGTTCACGATGACCTGGTCGGCCTCCTCGATGCGCGCGCCCGCCGCGGTGACGAGCTGAACACGGTAGCGATGCGTGGCCGAGTTGTACTCGAAGCCTTCCACCTCACAGCCGCCCGTCCATTGCACGTCGGGCGAGCCGCCAAGTTGGAGTCGGCGGCCATCGGCGAGCAGGGCGGCGCGCGCTGGGAGTGAATCGTTGGCGACTTCATTCGCGAACCCCGGTGTGGCGCGCCGGGTCACCCACGACACGCGCGTGCCCGGCACTTCGGTGGCCAGTTGCGCAAGTGCGGCGACGGTGGTGATGGCCGACGAACCGCCGCCGATCACCAGCGTGGTCTTGCCCGCGTGGCGCTCGCGCCGCAAGCCCAGCACGTCGTCGGCGTGGTAACTCAGTTGCGGCGCCAGGTAGCTCTCGCCTCGCGCGAGTAGTCCGCCGGTGCCGGCGCAGTTGGGCGTGGAGTACACACCGGTGGCGTCCACCACCGCGTGCGCGTGCAGGTAGTTCTCGCGCCCGCCCTGGTCACGCACGAACAGCCGAAACGGGTGCGTCTCGCGCTCGGCGTTCCCAAGTAGATCACCCTTACGCGCGCCATGACGCGACGCCTGCACCACCTGCGAGTGGGCATGCACTCGGGCCTTGAGCTCGGGCGTGGCCGAGAGCGGCAGCAGCACCTGCTCGGCCAGTTCGAGCCCGGTGGGGCAGGCGTCGTCGGCCGGGGCCTTCCAGCCGTGCCGCCTCAGCAGCCGCGCCGAGGCGGGGCCGATGTTCATGCGCCACGGCGTGAACATGCGCACGTGTCCCCATGCCAGCAGGTGTGCGCCGATGTCGCCACGCTCGAGCACGTGTACGTCGAAGCCAAGTTCGAGTGCCAGTGCGGCGGCTTCCAGGCCCACGGGGCCGGCGCCGAGGATGGCGAGCGAGTTGGGTGAGATCTGGGACATGAGCTCTCCGGGTGGGGATACTGCGGTTACGGGCGCGCAGTATAGCGGCGTGAGCCGAGGCCTGCCCGATGAGCGCGGATGACGCGCTGGGGCCGCCTGATCAGTTGTCGGAACTCTTCGCCAGGACGTCGATCATGCGCTCGCGACCGCGATCCAACCTATCGGCGTGCCGGTCCATCGCGATCCACCAGGCGGCGACTGCCGCGGCCAGCAGCAGTGTCGTGACCAGTACCGACCAGAACACGTCATGGGCGTCGGGCGACAGCGAACGCGCGGCCATCACGGCCAGCACAACGCCCGCGCCCATGACGAGTACGGCGAGATAGGCGAACAGGCCCGTCACGCCGCCGGGGCCGCGGCGCGCCAGGCCGCGCTCCCGCGCCCGCATGGGATGAGCGATGGACACCCAGGTGCCGATCGCGGCGGCCGCGAATGCCACCGCCGCGTAGCCGGGGATGATCACGGGCAACAGGGGCAGGTACTGCCCGGGTCGCAGCGCGGTGATCACTGCGAGCGTGAATCCCGCCTCGCCGAACGTGCTCGCGAGCCAGTTGGCGTTCTTGCTGATCAGCAGGTCGCGGGACGTGAACGGCAGCAGGAACAGCGTGCGAATACCCGAGCCATCATGTGACCACAGTGCCAGGTTCCTCGATGCGAGCGTGCTGGTCATGACGAGCATCGGCATCAGCGTGTCGAAGCCGTGCTCGCGAGTGCGGCCGATGATGGTGATGAACACGACCGTGAGGGGCACGACGGCCATCTGGTAGAGCAGCGCCGGCGTGCGCACGAGGTAGAGCCATTCGCGAGCGAGAAGGAGCCGCTGCGTCGTCGTGAAACCCGGCCAGCGCAGCGCGAACGAGCCGCTGGCAGCACGGCCGGTGCGTGGCCGGGCTCGCCCGGCGAGGGCTTCGCGAGTGACCGCACGCGACATGACCCGCGCTCCGAACCAGAGTGGCACCAACACCAGCACGGCGCTCACGGCCAGCGCGAGCACCGGTTCCGCCAGTAGCCCCGCCACCGGTGCGCCGCCCACCGAGGCGGGTGCTCCCACGCTGGGAATCCGCTCGAACATCACGCCGACGTCGCGCAGGAGCGTCGCGGGGTCGAAGCCCGCCCGCTGCGCCTGTTCGGCGAGCCGGCGCGATGAGCGGCCGATGCCGAACTGGATGGCGAAGATCGTGCCGGTGAACAGCAGTGCCGCCACGTAGCGCATCCATTCACGGCGCAGGAAGTCGTCGAGGATGGCGAGCAGCAGTTGCAGCGCTGACAACGTGATCATCAGGAGGAGCAGAGCGCCCCCGGCTGCGGTCATCCCCGCCAGCCACCCGTCGTGGCGAGCCACGCCGAGGCAGACTCCCAGCAGCGACGGCAGGGTCATCAGGACAACGGGCTCGGTGAATGAAGCGAGCAGGTTGAACGAATACACCTCGAGCGGGTGGATCGGGTATCGCTTGAGCTTGTCGAGTTCGAACGAGCGTCCCAGTGCGCCCGCGAGCAACGACACCCAGATGATGCAAAGTTGCGTCGCGCCGAATACGAGTGTGAGCGCACCGCTGCCATGGTTCGATCCCCCCGTGTAGGCGAAGACGGCGGCGCCGATGTAGAGCGGTGAGAACGCCAGCGCGAGCAGCGCGGTCAGGGCCGCCATGGCCCAACGGCCGCCGCCCGTGGAGACGTTCATCGCGAGCCGCCAGCGCATCCAGAGCAGGAGCCGGAAGGTCCTCACTCGGCGTCACGCTCCCGGGTGAGCCACGACAGTCCGGCACCCGCGCTGTCTCGCGGGGCGCCGACCGTGTCGAGGAACAGTTCCTCGAGCGAGCGTGACGCGCCGTCGGTACCACGGCGCAGTTCGTCGAGCGTGCCGCAAGCCGCGAGCCGCCCCTTGTCGATGATGCCGACGTGCGTGCACAGCCGCTCGACCACCTCCAGTACGTGCGAGGTGAGAAACACCGTCACGCGCCGCGTGGCCACGAGCTTCTGGAGCAGGTCGCGCAGCTCGCGCGTGGCCACGGCGTCCACGCCTTCGAACGGCTCGTCCAGGAACAAAAGTCGCGGGTCGTGGATCAGAGCGCAGGACAGCGCCAGCTTCTTGCGCATGCCGTGCGAGTAGCCCGCGACCAACTTGTTCGCATCGGCGGTGAGGTCCATGGCCTCCAGCAACTGAGTGGTGCGTTGGCGGGCCTCGGCCGGCGAGAGCCCGTGTGCCTCGCCCACGAAGCGCAAGTGCTCCTCACCCGAGAGGCGCTCGAACAGGTGCAGCCCGTCCGGCACCACCCCGATGCGGCGCTTGATCTCGAGCGTCTGCGACGCGACGTCGAACCCCAGCACGCGCGCCGAACCGCCACTCGGCGAGAGCAGCCCCGTGAGGATGTTGATGGTCGTGGACTTGCCAGCACCATTGGGGCCGAGAAATCCGAAAAATGAACCCTCGGGCACTTCCAAGGTGAGCCCGTCGAGCGCGAGCTGGCCGCCGAACGAGCGGGAGAGTTGGTGGGTCTGGATCGCGAGTGTGCTGTCGGCCATGGGGTTCCTCCCGAGCGCGGCAGCATACACCCCAGTCCGGGCGGCCTTGGAAGGGTGGCCGGCATACCCAGAAGGCGCTATAGATGTGCTCGGAAGAGAACTTACGGGCATATAGACGACGTGGACTCGCTCGAGGGGGCCCCATGGAGACGCTGGACGCCGAGGCGATCGCCCGGCGGAGCGACTGGGGCCGCGAGTGGGCGCAGAGGTGGTCGTGGTGATCAAGTCCACCGACGTCATGATCGTCACGGGGGGGCGAGAGTGAAGCCGCTTCGGCCGTGGCGACCAATCGCGATCGGCATCGCCGCGCGCGTGGCCACCGCTGCCGCCGTGCTGGTGATGCTCGCGCTGCTCGTCACGCCGTTCCTCGCACTGGTGCTGCGCGCGTCACCGGCGCGGCTGGTCTCGAGGCTCGGCGATCCGGCGGTGCTCGAAGCGCTTCGGCTGAGCCTGTTCACCAGTGCGGTCGCGACCGCCATCGTCATCGCCATCGGCGCGCCGGTGGCCTACCTGTTCGCGACGCGCGACTGGCCGGGCAAGCATCTGCTCGAAGTGCTCGTGGACCTGCCCATGGTGCTGCCCCCCACCGTCGCGGGGTTCGCACTGCTCATGGCGTTCGGGCGCGCGGGCCTTGCGGGGGAGTCGCTCGGCGCGTTCGGGATCTCGCTGCCGTTCACGACCGCCGGTGTGATCGTCGCACAGGTCTTCATGGCGCTGCCGTTCTTCGTGGGACCCGTGCGCGCGGGAATCGCCAGCGTCGACCGCCGCTTCGTCGAAGCCGCCGCCACGTTGCGCGCCTCGGAGCCGGAGACTTTCTTCCGGGTGATCCTGCCGCTCGCAAGGCGCTCGGTCGTGGCCGGCGCGGCGATGAGCTGCGCGCGGTCGCTTGGGGAGTTCGGCGCGACCATCACGTTCGCCGGGAATCTCCCGGGCACCACGCAGACCATGCCGCTCGCCGTGTACCTGTCGTTGCAGACGGACCTCGAGGCGGCGGTCGTGCTGTCGGTGTTGTTGCTGCTCATGTCGTTCGGATTGCTGCTGGGGTTGCGCTCGGCCCCGGCGGGATGGTTCTGGAACCGTGCTCGAGTTCCAGCTCACTAGCCGCCAGGGAACGTTCTCGCTCGAGCTCGGGACCAGTGCCCCGGCTCGCACCGTGTTGGTCGTGGTCGGTGAGAGCGGTTCGGGCAAGACCACGCTGCTGCGACTGCTCGCGGGTCTCGCGCGGCCCGAGAGTGGCCGGATCGCGGTGGAAGGCAAGACGTGGTTCAGCTCGGAAGACGGCGTGTGCCTGCCCGCGCGCGACCGTGCGGTGGGCTACGTCGCACAGGATCACGCGCTGTTCCCGCACCTGACCGCCGCGCAGAACGTGGCGTTCGGCTTGCGCGCGCAGGGCACGCCCGCGCGCGAGACGGCATCGCGCGTGCAGGCCGCACTCGAACGCCTCGGCGTGGCGCCGCTCGCCGAGCGCCGGCCGCACGAGCTCTCGGGCGGCCAGCAGCAGCGCGTCGCACTGGCGCGAGCACTCGTGCTGGAGCCGCAGCTGCTGCTGCTCGACGAACCGCTATCCGCGCTTGACGTTCAGGCGCGGCGCGAGATACGCGGCGAGTTGCGGAGGCTGCTCGCGAGCCTGTCCTGCGTGACCGTGTACGTGACGCACCAGCCCACCGAGGCGCTGTTGTTCGGCGACACCATCGCGGTGCTCGAGGCAGGGCGTTTGAGCCAGTGCGGCACGCGCGACGACCTCATGCTGCGGCCGCGCTCGGCGTTCGCGGCGGAGTTCCTGGGCGTGAACCTGCTGCGCGGCACCGTGACCGGGCGTGCCCCGAACGGCCTTGCGCACGTGAGCACCTCTGGCGGGGAAGTGCTGGTGCCGTACGCGGCGGATGGCGGCGAGGTCACGGTGATCGTGCACCCGCGCCAGATCACGCTGTCGATCGAACGCCCCGAGGGGAGTGCCCAGAACGTGTTCGCGGGCGAGATCGAGGAGCTGCTGCCCGAACCACCCGACGGAAGCCGCATCCGCGTCTCACTCGCAACTCACCCGCCGCTGGTCGCTGAAGTGACGCGCGAGTCGGCCGATGCGATGGGGCTGGTGCCGGGCCGAAGGGTACACGCCTCGTTCAAGGCGGCGGGACTCACGATCCAGTAGCACCTCGCGCGTCGGCGTGTTCCTAGGCCGGGGGCGTGTGCACGCGCGGCGGGTAGCGCGCGGCGAGGCGCGCGCCGAGGTCGAGCAGCGGGCGTTCGACCAGCAGGTACGTTGTGCCAGCGAGCAGCGTGGAGGCGAGGATCACCACCAGGCTGTAGGCCCAGAACATGCCCAGCGCGCCGAGCGTGCCGTGCGGCTGGTTGGGCCACCAGCCGAATACCCAGTAGATGACGAACATCTGGATCAGGTACGTGCAGTAGGACACGCGCGCCAGCGGGACCCAGGCGCGGTGCGAGATGAACCTCGTGAACACGTTATCAAGATAGATGCCGTTCATGAGCAGGAGTGCCGCACCCAGGGCGACCACGAAGTACTGCCACACGACGGGGAAGTAGCCCGGCGTGCGCAGTCCGCCCCACATCATCGCAGAGCCGATGCCCGCCACGCCGAGGATCCACGTCCCATTGCCGAGTCGGGCGAGCCACGCGGTCGTGCGTTCGCGATGGAACACGTAGGAGTAGGCGATCAGCAGCCCCATCACGAGTCCGTCAGCGTGCGTATGCGAGCGCGGATGGATCCATTGGAACACCGAGATGCCGGGTTGGTGGGCCCATTCGTACCAACGGCTGGCCGTCGGGACCGCGAGTGCGGCGAACATCAGCAACGGCCGCATCGCGCCGCGCGTGAACCGCCACAGCAGCACGAGCGCTGCGGGCAGCAGCAGGTAGAAGTGCTCCTCCACGCACAGCGACCAGCCCCACGTCATCGCGTTGGGGAATCCCATCCCGTACATGTAGTTGCTGATGTAGAGGAAGTTCGCCCAACTGCCATCGAGGGTTTCCTGCCCGCTGCGCTTGCCGAACAGCATCCCCCACGACTCAATGCGCGCGAACCAGAACACGCTTGCCGCGAGCACCAGATAGTAGATTGGGAAGATGCGGAAGCTGCGCCGGATGTAGAACGACAGGAATCCCAGTTCGCCCTTCTGCAGCCGGCGCATGAGGATGCGCCCGATCAGGAACCCCGACAGCACGAAGAACGCATCCACGCCGAACCACGTCTGCCGCCAGAACGCGAGGAACGCCGGAGGGAGCGCGCGGAACGAATCCGGCAGGGCCGCGGGCAGCCACACGGCGCAGTGGAACACGAGCACGAACACCGACGAGACCCCGCGCAATCCGTCGAGCGTGGGTTCGTGCCCGGGCTCCTGCCTGAACAGCGTGTGCAGCGGCGCGGGCCAAACGAGAGCCGGTCGCGAGGGAGCGCGGGCGCTTCGCGAGGATGCCTTCCTGCGCTTCGGAGCACTCACAGCGCCACCTCGGCCATGATCGGCGCATGATCGCTGGCGAGCCCCGGGCCGTCGAGTTCTTGCACCGTGGCGCCCGTGGCCTGCGCGTGGCGGAAGCCACGCGTCGCGATCCAGTCGAGGCGAAGCCGCGCGCGTCGTTCGGCCCATGTGAGCCCGCGTGACGCGAGCGCGCGCAGCGGTGCCGGCATGCCGTGCACCTCGCCCAGGCGCGAGAAGCGCATGCTGAGCGTGGCCGCCTGATCGTTGCAGCGCTCCCACTCGAACCCGGCGGCGCGCAAGTGCGCGAACAGCCCCTCGGCGGTCGCCCCGCGGTCCGGTCGCGTGAATCTCTGCGTGAGCAACCCGCCCGGAGTGGCCAACAGCGTGAGTGCCGCCGATGGGACCGAGAGCGGTGTGCCGCGGTCGAACGTGTGCGTGTTCCAGTCGCCCGTGAGCAGAACCGGGCGCGCCTCACTCGCCAGTGCGGTGAGCAGCCGCCGCATCTGTTCCGCGCGATGTGCCCGGGTGCGATGCACCTCGAGGTGCGCGGTCATTGCGGTGAATGGTCGCACCGGGTGCTCGATGTCGCAGACCAAGGCGACGAACCGGCCGAGCATGCGCTCGCGCTCGAACAGGACCGCATCCGGGCCCGGTAGCCGCACGAGCCGCGCTCCGGAGATGGGCCACCGCGACAGGATCGCCAGCCCGAACAGCGACTCCTCGTTGTCCGCGGCCACGGCGCTGAGCGCGTCGTCGTCGCGACCTCGCGTGCACTCGAGGAACATCGCCGCCCATGCAGAGTTCAATCCCAACCGTGCGCCCAGTTCGGCGGCCACGTCCCGGTTGCCGGAACGCGCCATGCCGAGGTCCACCTCGTTCAACGTGACCACGTCGGCGTTCGCCAGGTGCGGGTGAGTTGCGAGGGCGCGCGCGATCGCATCGAACCGGTTGCCGTGCTCGATGTTCCACTGCACGACGCGGAGGCGCGAGGGGTCGGCAGCAGGAAGCGGCGGCGCCGGGGAGGGCGCGAGCCGCATGCGGTCCAGGAGGGCGGCCAGCCGTTCACTTAGTCGCGGCCAGCCCGCGCTCGCATGCAACGCGGCAAGCTTCGGGAAGGCCGCGAGCGCGTCACGCAGTGCGTGCGCCTCCCGCGTGCACGTGGGTTCGCGTGAGTCGGGGGGTCCGGTCATGGTGGCCCGAGGTTAGCCGAGGGCGTCGGGACGGACATCCCGTCGCAAGAGTGGTTCCGGGTAGGGGCCGACCGCTGCACGGTCGGCGCGGGCGTCGAGTAACCGGAACGCGCGGCGGGGCCGCGTGAACCGCCCACCCTGATGCCGCATCGCAAGGGGCTCCCCGTCCCGCGTGCGCTCGAGGTCCGGGAGTGTCCGACGCGCGGGGGGACCGCTCCGGGTGTGGCTCGCCGGGCACGCTCCGCCCCGCTAGAATCCCCCGCACGACACCCATCACCCGGCCCGCCACCCGGGACCACCGATCGCCAGGAGTTCCCATGTCCCGCCCGCGCACACTCGGTGAGCTCAAGGCCGCCGGCTATCGTTCGCGCACCGTCAAGGATGAGTTGCGCGAGAACGTCATCACCCGGCTGCGCGCGGGAGCTCCGCTGTTCCCCGGCATCGTCGGCTACGAGCGCACGGTCGAGCCGCAGATCGTCAACGCGATCCTGTCGCGCCATGACTTCATCCTGCTCGGCCTGCGCGGCCAGGCGAAGACGCGCCTGCTGCGCTCGCTGGGACAGTTCCTCGACGAGTGGGTGCCGGCGATCGAGGGCTGCCCCTTGAACAGCGATCCGCTGCGGCCACTCACGCACGCCGCGCGCCACAACCTCGACGTGCATGGGGAAGCCACGCCGATCCGCTGGATGCACCGCGACGAGCGCTACCAGGAGAAGCTCGCCACGCCCGACGTGACGATCGCCGACCTGATCGGCGACATCGATCCGATCAAGGCGGCGACGCTCCGGCTCG